>CAYQTW010000125.1:0-3643 GCA_964420485.1 uncultured Anaerolineales bacterium | reverse complement strand
CCATGGTCGTGCAGCGAGACTCGGCACGCGAAATCATCGCCCGCTGCAAAGAAGCGGGCGTCAAGGTCATCGCCGGAGGCCCCCTATTCACCGAGGAATACGAGCAATTTGAGGAGGTTGACCATTTCGTGCTCAACGAGGCCGAGGTGACGCTGGCGCCTTTTCTGGCGGATTTGGAGCGCGGGGAGACCAGGCGGGTTTACGCGACGTCCGAGTTTCCCGATATCCAGCAGACGCCCGTCCCTCTCTGGGAGTTGGCCGACGTGAACAGCTATGCCACGATGGCCATCCAGTTTTCCCGGGGCTGCCCCTTCAATTGCGATTTCTGCAACATAACCACGCTGTTTGGTCACCGGCCGCGCACCAAAACCGGCTCACAGATCGTCGCCGAACTGGATAGCCTCTATGATCTGGGATGGCGAGGTGGCGTCTTTTTCGTTGACGACAATTTCATCGGCAACAAGAAGCAACTCAAGGCCGAGATTTTGCCCGCGTTGATCGAATGGCGCAAAGACAAGGCCGGCCTGCCCTTCAGCACAGAAGTGTCCATCAATCTGGCCGATGACGAGGAACTGATGCGCATGATGTCAGAGGCGGGGTTCACCACGGTGTTCGTCGGCATCGAGACGCCGAACGAGGATAGCCTGACGGAATGTAGCAAGAACCAGAACAAGAACCGCGACCTGGTCGAAAGCGTCAAACGCATCCAACGCGCCGGTCTCCAGGTACAGGGAGGGTTCATCGTCGGCTTTGACAGCGATCCTCCCTCAATCTTTCAACGGCAGATTGATTTCATCCAACGAAGCGGCATTGTAACGGCGATGGTGGGTCTGCTTCAGGCTCCCCGTGGGACGCGGCTCTACGAGCGCCTGAAGCGCGAAGGCCGCATCCTGGGCGAAATGTCGGGCGATAATGTGAATGGCTCGACGAACATCATTCCCAGGATGGGTCTGGCGACGCTGCGCGAGGGGTACCGCAAAGTTCTGGATCAGATCTACTCCCCACGACTCTACTACGAGCGCGTCAAAACCTTTCTCCAGGAGTACGAGCCTCCCAGGATCAAGGTTCACTTTGAGTTTGAGTACATCCTGGCCTTTCTGCGATCCATCTATCAACTGGGGATCAAAGGTGTGGAGCGAGTTCACTATTGGCGGCTCTTTTTCTGGACCCTGTTCCGCCGCCCCAGGTTGTTCCCGTTGGCGATCACGTTGGCGATCTATGGCTTCCATTTTCGCCAGGTCTGCGAATTGCACGTTCTCTAACCAGAGGGAACGTCAATGGGGCAGGCCCGGTAGCGGGCCTGCCCCGTTTCATCCAATTTCGGTGTAGAGTTAAATCAACCCGAGTTTCTCCCCTCCCTCTTTGAAGGCCCCAATGGCTTTGTTCAACTGGCCCTCCGTGTGCTCCGAACACAACTGGACTCTGATTCTGGCCTTGCCGCGAGCCACCATCGGGTAGACGATGGGCAGTACATAGATGCCTTTCTCCCACACGAAATCGGCCAGGGCTTTGGCCGTCTTGCTTTCGCCGCACATTATCGGCACGATTGGCGTCTCGCTGTTCCCGGTGTCGAAGCCGGCCTCTTTCATCCTCTCGATAAAATAGTTGCGGTTCTGCCACACCTTTTCCACCCGTTGCGGATCGGATTCCATGACGTCAATGGCCGCTATGGTTGCTGCGGCTACTCCGGGGGGTAAGGCCCCGCTGAGCAGCCAGGTTCTGGATTTATTCGAGGCGAACTTTATCAGTTCTTCGCTGCCGCTGATGTGTCCCCCCACGATCCCGAAAGCCTTCGAGAAGGTCCCCATCTCTGCGTGCACCTGGTCACGAGTGAGGCCAAAGTGATTGACGATGCCGCGTCCGCCTTCCCCAAGGACGCCCTCGCCGTGCGCGTCGTCCACGTAGACGCCCGCTCCGTATTCTGCGGCGATCTCTGCGATGGCGGGCAGCGGGGCCAGGTCGCCGTCCATGCTGAAGACGCCATCGGTGACGATCCATACGTGCTTGTAGGGCGGTTTGTGTTCCTCCGCTTCCTTCATGACCCGGGCCAGGTCATCAACGTCCTTGTGCTTGTAGATGGCCCTGTCTGCCCGGGTTAGCCGAATCCCGTCAATGATCGAGCCGTGGTTCAGTTCGTCCGAGACGTACAGGTCGCCCGCACCGGCGAGTTGGGCGAGGATGCCCTGGTTCGTCATAAAGCCTGTCTGGAAAGTCAGGGAAGCGGGCGCACCTTTGAACTGGGCCAGGCGTCTATCCAGTTCTCTATGCAGGGACATGTCGCCAGCGATTGACCGGTCGCTCCCCGCTCCCGCTCCGTACTTTTTCGTCGCCTCAACCATGGCTTCGACGACGTGGGGATGTGTGGACAAGTTGAGATAGTTGTTGGCGCAGAGCATTATGACTTCCCTGCCGTCAACGGTGCAGGCAGGGCCGCTGGCGGATTCGAGCTCTCTGGGCTCCCAGTTCAGACCTTCACGAACCAGGCGTCTGTACTCCTCACCTAAATAACCTATTGGATCCCTCTTGATTGGCATTGGAATTACCTCCTTTTTGGTGTTTTTAGATTTCTTGGAACTTACAACTTCCCTTCAGCGTACTTTTTCCCCAGTTTCTCCAGCATATCCGCCACCATCGCCGCCAGGTCGTACTGCGGTTCCCAGCCCCACTCCTCCCGCGCGGCACTGTCGTCAATCGTGCGTGGCCAGGAATCGGCGATAGCCTGCCGGAAGTCAGGCTTGTATTCGCAGACGAACTCTGGGATGTGCTTCTGGATCTCTGCCACCAGTTCGGCGGGAGAGAAACTCATTGCCGCCAGGTTAAAGTCGGCGTGGTGCTTGAGCCGGGCAAGGTCTGCCTCCATCAGGTCAAGCGTGGCCTTGATGCAGTCGGGCATGTACATCATCGGCAGCACCGTGTCCTCTTTCAAGAAGCAAGTGTACCGTCTGTGCTTGATCGCCTCGTAGAAAATCTCCACCGCATAGTCGGTGGTGCCACCGCCGGGCGGGGTCTCGCTGCTGATGATGCCCGGGTAACGAACGCCGCGCACGTCCAGGCCAAAGCGCCGAAAGTAGTAATCGCACAGCAGTTCCCCGGCTACTTTCGTGACGCCATACATCGTCGTCGGTCGCAGTACCGTTTCCTGGCCCGTGTTGTCCTTGGGGGTCTCTGGCCCAAAGACGGCGATGGAACTGGGACAAAAAACCCGGGTTACTTTGCGTTCCCGGGCGACCTCCAGAATCTTGTACAAGCCGTTGATGTTGACGTCCCAGGCTAGTTGCGGTTTCCTCTCGCCGGTAGCGGAGAGGATAGCAGCCAGGTGGTAGACGGTACCAATGCCATATCTGTCCACCACCGCCGCGATGGCCCCTTTCTGGGTCACGTTCAGGAACTCGAACGGGCCTGCATCGCGCAGCGCGGGCTTGGGCTCTGCAATGTCGGTGATGACGACGTTTTCGTTGCCATGCCGCTCGCGGAGTGCACTGACCAATTCGGAACCGATTTGACCACACGCGCCGGTCACGAGAATCCTGGTTCTATCACTTTTTGACATCTCACCGCCTCCTTATGTTGTTTATCTGGACTGCCACGCACGATAGAAGTATAGCACATCCCGGCACTTTTTTCAATCGCCATGCTGTGCTAT
>CAYQTW010000124.1:0-8666 GCA_964420485.1 uncultured Anaerolineales bacterium | reverse complement strand
GGTGTGCGCCAAACGCACGTGAAACGGATATGTAATGCGTAACTGCTAACGACTAATTACTCGCGCGACGAGGGCGGGCTAACGTCAATGCCTGCACACTCCGCGCACCTCCCTCGTGTAAGGCCACCGCGCAGGCTGCCAGTGTAGCGCCCGTGGTACACACGTCGTCAATCAATAATACCTGTTTGCCGGCTAGTGTGTCGTCGGAGCAACGGAAAGCATCGCGCACGTTCTCCTTCCGCTGCCTGGCGTCGAGTTTGACTTGTGAGGCTGTGGCACGCCGCCGCACCAACGTCTGCTCGTTCAGCGTCAGCCCAACTCGACACGCCATCTCATGGGCCAACAACGACGCCTGATTGTACCCCCGCTCGCGCAGGCGGGCAGTGTGTAGTGGAACAGGCACTATAACATCGGCCGGCATTGGGTGTTGCACCCAGTAGGCCGCCATCAGGCCACCCAGTGACTCGGCCAGCGCGGTGCGTCCGTGATACTTGAGATGATGCACCGCCTCGCGGAGCACTCCTTCAAAGTAAACTACCGAGCGTATACACTCAATCTGCAATGGGGCAATCCGGCAACGTGCACAAAGCCCATCGGTCGCAACTGCGTTCCCACAGCGGGCGCAAAAAGGGGGCTCAACACGAGGAATCTGTGCCAGACAGTCAGCGCACAGCCACGCGCCCGCCTGGCGACAACCGATACAATGTGGGGGAAACAAAAGGTCGAGAAACTGATTACGAAAATCACGCCAGTGGAGACCAACTGTCTCAATGATCGGCATAGACCAGAAAACCCCATCCTCGATGTCAAACTCTTAGTCAGCCCGTTCGCCTAACCTCCAAAGAGGGGGTTGTCCATCGTCATAAACGAAATCAAGGCTGGCCCCAGCAAGACGATGAGAATGGCGGGAAAGATCAGAAAAGCAACAGGGGGCAATATTTTGATCTGCGCCGAGCGGGCCAATTCTTCAGCCCGCTGACGCCGCCGCACGCGCATCTGCTCCGATTGAATCTGCAACACTCTGGCAATACTAACACCCAGTTGCTCTGCCTGGATGATGGCCGCCACGAAAGTAGACACGTCCCGGACCTCCATCCGGTCCGCCATGTCGCGTAGCGCCTCGCGCCGCAGTTTACCCAACTGCATCTCTTGGAGCATGCGGGTAAATGCCAGACACAGTTCATTGTCCCACTTCTCGGCCACCCTGGACATGGCAGAATCAAAGCCCAGGCCCGCCTCTACGCAGATCGTCAGCAGATCAAGCGCATCGGGCAGCGACTTGATGATTGATTTTTGCCGGCTTCTGATCTTGCCCCCCAGCCACAGTGACGGCAGATAGTAGCCCAATGCAAGCAATGCTCCGGCCAGCATGACGCGCTGGAAGAAAGCAATGTTTTTTGCCAGCACGAACAGGGCCAGGCCCAGTCCTCCCAACAAGAGCGCCGCTAGCAGGCGGACGCCCAGGAACTCTCTGGGGCCCCAGCCGTAAGGATTGTCTGCCAAATCAAGTTTATGCTGAATTGCCTCCGTGCTCTTTTGGGGCGATAGGCGCGCCGCAAATTGCGCCAGGCCCCTCAACAAGGGTAACAGAATACGCTCGCTGAAAGGCTGCGACAGTTCGATCTCTTCCAATGTAGGAGGTCGCTCCAGTGTCCCGAACTCGGCCAGACGGTCCTCGACCGTATCAGGCTGCTGTAACCTCGTCAGGCCCAGGACAATCAGACCCAGGCTGACCAGTACGAACAAACCCAGGGCGACCAATATGATGGTTTGCATACTCATAACTCGTATCTCCTGGAAACTAGACCTCGATGTCCACGATCTTGAGAATAATCACGTAACCCGACACTATCCCCGCGACTCCCACGCCCAGCATGATCCACCCACAGGTATTGGTGAATAGCAATCCCATAAATCCGGGATTGATGAGATAGACGATCACTGCCAGAATGATGGGGACGGCGCTGATCAGATTGCCCGCACCACGGCCATAAGACGTGAGAGCCCGAATATCGCCCTTGATCCGCACTCGCTCCCGGATAGTGTGACTGATCGCATCCAGCACCTCTGCCAGGTTACCGCCCACTTCGCGCTGTACATTGATGGCCGTGATCATCAGGTCCAGGTCCTCGCTGGGAACACGACGGAGCATGTTGTCCAGTGCCATCTCCACCGTCAGGCCAAGTTGTACTTCCTGCACGACTCGCCCAAACTCGGAAGATATCGGCGGCCCCATCTCTTGTGCTACCGCTTTCATTGCCTGCATGACGCTGTAGCCGGCGCGGAGAGAATTGACCATGAGGTTGATGGTATCGCCCAGTTGATCGTTAAATGATCGCAAGCGCCGGTTCCGTACAAACCCGATGTACCAACGGGGAATAAAAAAGCCCACCACAAATGCCAACACCGCTCCCAGGATTTGGTGCGTCAGGAAGTAGGTTACACTTCCACACAAGATCATTACGATCACCGTCGCCGCCAGAAACTCGCCCACCGTGAGTTTGATGTCTGCGCGTGCCAATTGGGTGGCCAGGTTGGACGCCACTCCTCTGCGGGCCAGCGCCTGGTCAAAGGCCTCCCCCAACGGCGAACTCCGGCCGGCAGCGACAGGCGCCTCCACCTCCTTCTCCAGGCCCAGCCGCTCCTCAATGAGGGAACTGCCGGCCCGGCGGGATAGGATGAGCCCTCCCCCGACTACACCCAAGCCAATTATCGCCAGTGCCACTGGTATCCAGAGCATACCTCTGGCCCTCCGTTCGACGTTTCCCTGCCCAGCCGCAGGGTGTGAGATGCAAATCCAAGTGGGGCAGGCTTTCTAGCCTGTCTAAACGGCGGACCTGATTGGCCAACAAATTTAACATTGGACACGGATTAACACGGATTCTCCTTGCCATTGTCCTGCCAATCTGTGTAAATCCGTGTCCGAATCATCGTTTTCCGGCTTT
Source organism: uncultured Anaerolineales bacterium (assembly GCA_964420485.1). Lineage (GTDB taxonomy): Bacteria > Chloroflexota > Anaerolineae > B4-G1 > B4-G1 > CAYQTW01. The sequence goes on along the minus strand of CAYQTW010000124.1, from coordinate 5,721 downwards.
GTTAATTTTGTCAGTCAACCAGGCGGCAGACTGGAAAGTCTGCCCCACAATATTGAGCAGATACTCTAGTACTAGTATCGTTTCTTTCGTCCTATACCAAAGACAGCAGGTGGTAGGTGAATGTCGGCGGCCTCGATCTTTTCCATAAACCTGGGACGCAGGCCCGTGGGGCGCAGCACGCCAATCACTTTACCACTCTCGTACCCGGCTAACTCGAATTTAAAGAGGTCGGACATTGTAATAATGTCCCCCTCCATCCCCTGAACCTCAGTGATGGCCGTGACCTTGCGGCTTCCGTCTCGCAAACGCTCCAGTTGGATGACCACGTCCAGCGCGGAAGCGATTTGCTCACGGATGGCCCGGTGAGGCAGCTCCATCCCCGCCATCAGAATCATATTCTCCAGACGAGATAGCGCATCGCGAGGGGTGTTGGCGTGGATAGTGGTCATACTACCCTCGTGGCCGGTATTCATAGCCTGGAGCATGTCGAAAGCCTCGGGACCCCGGCACTCGCCCACGATGATGCGGTCTGGGCGCATGCGCAGGCTGTTGACCACCAAGTCGCGGATAGTAATCTGGCCCCGGCCCTCAATATTAGGCGGGCGCGACTCGAGCGTCACGACGTGTTCCTGGCGCAATTGCAACTCGGCAGCGTTCTCGAGGGTGATGATACGCTCGTCGTCACCGATGTAACCGGAGAGGATGTTCAATATGGTCGTCTTGCCGGAGCCGGTGCCTCCCGATATCAGAACGTTCAGTTTCGCCATCACGCCGGCCTTTAGCAACTCCATCGCTTCCGCGGTCACACTACCTATCTCGATCAACTTTTCGACCGTCAGCGGGATTTTGAAAAACTTGCGGATCGTGAGCACCGGCCCGATCAAGGAAATCGGCGGGATCACGGCGTTCACGCGGGAGCCGTCCGGCAGGCGGGCATCCACGTAGGGTGAACTCTCGTCAATGCGCCGTCCCAGGGGCGCTACGATACGTTCAATGATGCGCATCAGATGCTCGTCCGACTCAAAGACGGCCTTTGTGCGCTGGAGCTTTCCGCTGCGCTCGACGTAGATATTCTTGGCCCCATTCACCATGATCTCGCTGATGGTGGGGTCGGCCAAAAACGGCTCCAGCGGCCCCAGGCCCAATATCTCTGCGACGATCTGCTCGAACAGGCGCTGTCGCTCCGCCCGACTGAGGACGATGTGCTCCTCAGCCAGGATGTTGTTGTACATCTCCTCAATTGTGCGACGCACCTCGTCCGTCCTGGTGACGTCCATCGTCGGATCCAGATCCGCGATCAGTTTATTCTGAATGCGTGTCTTGAGATCCAGATAAGCATCACGAACGGGAGGCACGGGTTGTCGCCGTACCTGCAATTCGGCACCCCGCGGAGTTGCCTGCGTAGTCGTCCGTTTTTCCTTCTCGATCCGTCTCAGCAACGACATCCCTTCACCTCTCTAACCTGCTAGATAGATGTGCCCCAATCGGCATCATTGCCCAAAAGTTTACCTCCGTCGCAACAAACCAGTGCCTCCCTTTTTCGGCGCCACCTCCGGCGTTCCCCTTCGTTCTTCGCTCTCCTCATCCTCCAACACTTTATCTCGAACATATCCGGCCAGCTGCAGGATACCCTGGGAGATGGGGCTATGCTGATCGCGCACGAAAAGTGGCGTTCCCTGGTTGGCGGCTACTCTGGCTGCCTGTTCATCTAACGGAATCTGCGCTACCACAGGGAGCATGGCCTGCTCAATCTGTTCCACTCGAATGCTCATGCGCCGGTCCACGCCGTTGACTACCAGCCCAATACTCTCTGCCGAATAGTTGAGTTTGGTCATCACCTCGAGAAACATGCGTGAGCTCTTGATGGAGGGGATGTTTGGCATCACGACAAGCACGATCAGTGCCGCAGCGTCAAAGATGGTCAAGGCGACGTCGTCCACCCAACTCCACATATCCACGACAATGACGTCGAACTGGTCGCGCATCAGTTCCAGGATTGCTTTGAGCGCCGGATTGCCTCCCATTCCCTCGTCCGGGGAGGTGCTGCTCAGTATACTCTCCGCCGCTTCTGGGTGCGGCGGGGCCAGCAACACTTTGATCCCTGACCCGTGAGCGGTCATCACACTGCTCAACATGTCGCTATCCAGGCCATCAATCTGGGATGCCAGATCCGCGATGCTGCGACTGGCTTGCAGATTGAGCATCACTCCTACGTCTCCGAATTGGAGACTGGTATCCATCAACGCGACCTTTTGCTCGCTGCTGACTATCCGCTGCAACGCGATTGCCAGATTGACTGCGATGGTCGTACATCCCACGCCACCCTTGGGGCTGAAAATGGCAATCACGTTCCCCTGTCGCCGCCCCCTCTGTCCCTCGGCCTGGCCCATCGTGGAAACGAGTGGTTGCGCAGGCGCCATCATCGCCGCCTGGGCTTTACCCGTCTCGTAGGCCCGGTGGACGGTGCTCATCAGTTCATCACCACTGGGTGGCTTGGTGAGAAAATCTCGCGCTCCGGCCAGCATCGCCTGGCGCATATAGTCGCTCTCACCTTGCACGGAGAGCATCACCACCTGGGTCGCCGGCATCTCTCGCATGATTATCTCTGTGGCAGCAATGCCATTCATGCCGGGCATGTTAATGTCCATCAAGATGACGTGTGGCCGGAACTGCCTGGCCAGTTCGACACCTTCTTCACCTGAAACGCCCGCTCCCACTACCTCTACATCGGGGTCAAAGGAGAGCAACTTGCGCAGGTTCTCCCGCGTCTCCGCGATGTCGTCTACGAGAAGAACCCGAATTTTTTCGCCAGATTGTGACTTCACACCCGCCTCCTATTGTTCTGCCGCACCACCGTACTGGGCTGGCGCACCGTACTGGGCTGCCGACTCGGTGCGGGGGATACGCTCCAAACTAGAGATTGGCGGGGTGAATCCGTAAGGTAGTTTCGGTGGTAACTCGATGTTGAACTGATTCATGAGGTACTGAAGCGTGACCGAGTTGGTACTGACGTTCTGCGTATCACCCGCCGAACGCAGTACAAAGTTGATCCTGGCACCGACCGCTTGAGCATAATCCAGCACTATGGCATCCTGCGGTGTGATGGCTAACGTCAACGGCTCCACACGGTCATCTGGGGGGGGGGAAGGTGGTGTTTCACCCTCCGCCACTTGCTCCTCGGGCTCTGGTGTTTCCTCGGCTGCGAAACGCTCCGCGGGATCGGGCCAATCACCAACATGGAGCACGAGGAGGTCCTGCACTGTCAACTGGGTCACCAGACGCGGTCGCTGTCCCTCGCTTGGGGTCGTGTTGACCGTCCAGCCGTTGACCAGGACATCCATCCGGCCTATTGTCCCATCCATGCCGATGCAGGCCGGATCCTCGGAGGGAGAGAGACACTGGGCCTGGTTGGGCATGGCGCTCTGGAACTCTTCGTCCAGTTCCACCACGAGCAACGAGATGATCACATCCACGTGGTCGCCGGGCTGCAATGCCCAGGCCATGCTAGAGTAGCGGGCCACCGGCAGGGCATAAGCCACCTGGCCCTCGGGAATCTGCAAGGCCGCTTCGGAGCCTACGCCCCCCACATCGCCGGGCGTCTCGGTGAGCATGTCCTCTAGAATCGGCATCCCCAGCACAATGTCCACGCGGGTGATGCGGTCGTAGACAGCCTCCAGGTTATCAATGGCCCCCTCCGGCATCATGTCTGCCGGCCAACCTTGCATAATGACCGCGTTGGCGTCCTCGGTGATCTGCATACCCCGAGGGATATTCTGCGCCGCCACGACGATCTCGGTCATGGGCACGGGCGCCCCCGGCTGGGGAGTCCCCTCTCCAACCTCGACAACAGGTGGTGTCTCCTGACTACGTTTCCACAGAATAACCCCTACTGCCAGCGCCCCGATAAAGATGATGAGGCCCATCAAGACGAGTATTCGACCCCTGCGCATTTTCGCCTCCTTTGATGTTTTACCTATAATACCCTGTTCACGACGGAATGTCAAGCGCCACACTCGCCCCAGAGCCACTGGCCTCCCGACCAGTGGCTCTGGGGGAATTTAGGATTTGAGATTTGGAGATTTGAAAACTGTGCAAGGGGCTCCGGATGCCGCAACTCGTTGCGATATGGTCCTGTTGCCAAAAACGCCATCAAGTTGGCGCATCCATCAATCCGTCAATCTCAAATCAACAAATTCTGCACAGGCTGTCATTGACTTTGCATGATCACCGGCATGTAGATTAGGAAGCGGGTAAAGGCGGAAGCAATGTTGTTCATCTCCTCCTCACAGGTGGGCAGTTCATCTTCTCCCAGCGCACAGTCAAATCCCTCGGGATTATAGCCCCACCACCCGTATACCACCCACTTTTTCAGGTAAGCAGGATCCACCTTGGCCCACACTCCGCATATCTGAGTACCGCACTCTTCTGGCCACGGGAGGGAGAGCACGCCTGTGATGACCCCGCCGGGACCGAGGCCGGGGTACCAGTGGGATCCGGGGAACAAGACCTGCGTGCTGGTACGGGCGACACCACCTGAACCAGCCTGATATGCCCGCATTACCAGCGGCAGATAGACCTGGTAAGAGGCCGGAAAGTACCATTTGAAGAGCGCATCCAGACCATAGCCATGTTCATGGCCATGTTCATCTATCCACCACCATCCACCCACGTGGTCGGTCAAGACGATCGGGGGGCCAAACGCATAAGGCCGCACGAACAATTCGGCCAGCACGGCCCGTCCCGTACCATAATCTCCCTGGTTGCGCACGACGATGGTGTAATGTACCGTCTGGCCCACTTCTGGGTACTCGGGGCTCATCTCCAGGCGATCTATCACCAGATCGGAGCCGAGCAGCGGCTCGGTAAAGGCCGCCGTGAACTGGATCCGTCGCGTGCTAGAGTATACCCAGCGCACAGTCGGTGTCAGAACATTGTGCTCATAGTCCAGCGGTGTGGCTGATACAAACTCGAGCGGCTCGCCAGTACGGGTGTATTGGATGGTATTGGTTATCCGAAAGGGAAGGTCCTCATCAGTTGCGGACGTTCCGTATTTGAGGTTGATGACCCGCGATCCCGGCTCGCGCGTTGCTTTGCTGGCCGTGTCGTAGTGCATGTAAACGGTCGCCTCCCCCGTGCCCGAAAACACGATTTGGTGTGGAGTCTGGTATATGATTTGGCATGTGGCATTATCGGTACAGGTGACCTCACGGGTGATTGCGTCACCGGGGGTTACGATATACCAAGCCGGGCTCAGGGGATAGTCGGTGATCCTGAACCGGATGGTGGTCGTGTATGAATTGGCGTAGGTGTCGTCCACCGGCGTGTGCAGGGTGACGGTCTGGACGCGGGTGAAAAAGACCCCCGACTGCAAAGAATCATCTGTGTCTGACGCAAGCGCTTCCGGCGACGGCGCTGCGAGAGGCCACGGGGCCTCCTGGACATAGGTGGTGTGGGCAGCCAACGCAGGGACAACCAACCCAATCAGGGTGAAGCCCAACACTCCCTCCAAAAGTAGCGCCGCCAGAATCAGTGTTTTGCGCATAGTTTACTCAATACCACCACTCGGCGTCGGTGTGAACGTACTGGTCGCCGTTGGTGTGAGCGTCGGCGTAGGAGTGTCCGTATGTAGCGGTGGCTCGGTCGGCGTATGTGTCTTGGTTGGCGTATGCGTCTTGGTTGGCGTATGCGTCTTGGTGGGTGTGACCGGAGTGGGTGAAGGCC
>CAYQTW010000123.1:0-8696 GCA_964420485.1 uncultured Anaerolineales bacterium | reverse complement strand
TTAAAAGTGCCCCAGAATATTGAGATGATACTCTGATTTCCTCCTAGTTGAGCGAACACGTGGGTTCGCCCCTACGGTACCTGAATCGTCAATGCCACCGGATCCACCCGAAAGTTGACCATCGAGATCTCTACGTCCTCGTGGATGAGTGAGGCGTAGCAGTATTGCGGGTTACGGGCCTCGACCGCGTCCACGAAGCGGATGCCGCCGGTGACGATTGCCCGTTCCCCTGCCGGCAGGTAGGAATATCTCTCGCCATACTCTACTACCTCTACCAGGTCGTCTGGGCCACCCACCGCCCAGCGCCAGGGATGATCTATCGGGCTGGTCTCGCAATGGATGCCCACCCGGAAGACGCCGGATTGAACAAACTCGCCCAGCGTGGCATAACTCTGGTCGCTGTCGTAGACCGTGCCCGGCGGCGGGCCGCTGGTGCGGATGGGGACGACGCTGTCGTTCTCGACCGTCAAGGTAAAGTAGAGCGTGCTGCTCAAGGGAATGCTCACGCTCGGCCCCTCCCCCGTCCAATCCACATCAGCGTTGAGAATGTACACCCGTGGCACGCCGCCGTCCTCGATGGTCAGCGTGCCCGTCGCCACCGTCCATTGCCCCACCTCGTCCCGCGCTCGCATGTAAACGGTGTACATGCCGTCGGGCGGGGGGTCGGCCCCCAGGTCCACCCCGGCGTCATAGTCGAATTCGTGGAAGCCGGCCTCGTCGAACGGGGTGAGTTTCTCGTGCTCCGCTACGTGGTAGCGTATCTCATCCTCTCCCACCAAGTAGACGGTCAGTTCCTCCACGTCTTTTTTGAGGTCCACGTTGATCGTCGCCCGGTCGCTGATGCCGTCCCGATTGGGGGTAAAGACCGGCGGATATACGCTAAAGCCACGCAGTTCTGGTAGAGCGGTGTCGGCGTCAGCGATGGTGAGCGCACCTGTGACCTGCTCAGTGACGCCTTCCGCGTCGGTGGCCTCCACCGTCCAGGTATAGTCGCCGTCCTGCAGCACGCGCTTTTCTACCGTGAACCCCTCGAACTGCTCGCCTGGGAGCACGTAGCCATCCACCACGCCGGGAAAGTAAACCTGGTAGGGCTGCTCGATGGAAGGGCCGTGGTGAACGTGGTCACGAAAGTAGTAGCGGTTCCCGGCGTCGTTCTCAAAGTAGATTGAGACCTCCGCGCTGCGGGCCAGGTTGTACGTGATGGTCATCACGTCGTTGTCGTGATCCGCGTTAGGCGTGATGAGATCCACGGAAGAAGAAACATCGCTCAACAGTGGTTTCTCGCCGCAAGCGGTCAGTATCAGCAGTAGCCCAAGCATTGCTGCCGTCACCAAGTTGTACCGGATTCGCAAGGCAACCCTCCTCATTGCAGATTCGAGGGCAAGTATACCACAATGTTGGAAGATTGATAAATTGAGAAATTGGGTGGTGTTCCTCAACAGTTGAGATAAATGGTATTGGTAGCAAGATATGGAACGGGGCGGGGATACTATTGTACCCCCGCCCCTACACGTTCCCAGTGCGTGTTGCAGCACGCGGCGGGTCAGCAATCGGCGGTGCGCTTCCCCTTCCGGCGCTTCCTGAGCACCACGACCATGACAGTCCCCACGACGACCGCTGCGACCGAGAGGGCGAGCCACGGCCACAATAACGCCACCACGCTAGCAGGCTCCGTATAGCCGCCCACAGGAACAGGCACACCTGCGAAGTATAGGTCGAACGGCCCAATCCGACCGACGTTGCCCGCCTGGTCCGACACCTCCACCCACAAAGTATGATCGCCGCCGAGCAAGCGCTTGGGTATGTAGGTCCACTCTGGGCTGTGTTGGGTGGCCACGTCCTGGTAGCTGTCGCCGTTGGGGAGGTTGACGTGCACGATGATGTCTTTCACGCCTCCGCCATCGCTCACTGTGCCGGTCAACACTGGCTTTCCCGCCTGGTAATCGGCCAGTGAGACCTCAGTGATCGCCTCGGTCACTGTCACTACTGGCGCGACGGTGTCCACCAGCGTAGACTGCCAGGCGCTTGCCGGACTGACGTTGCCGACCGCATCGGCGGCCCGTGCTCGCAGCGTGTGAGTGACGCCATCTTCCAATGGCAGATTCCATGTCCAGCGCCAGTTCTGGTCCCCAGCGGCGTCGGGTGCATACACCAGGGCTGGCTTCCACGAGCCCGTCTCGTCGTCTAACTGCACCGCAGCCGTCAGCACCTGTCCCCCGGTGGGAAGGTCGCTCGCAGCGCCGCCAACCTGGGCATAGTCCCCACTCAGGATGGGAGGCAGGTCCAGCGTTAGCGTGGGTGGAATGGTGTCCAGGGTGAACTCGACCGCCAGAGGGCTGCCGGTCTGGCTGTACCGGTCTGTGGCGTGTACTTGCAGAGTCCAGGTGGGCACGCCCGTCGGCACACTGACGTCGGCAGACCAGAACAACGTGCCGTCGGCTGTCTCCCAGATCGTGCTGCCGGCCGGTAGGAATTCCACATCGTCTACTCCCACGCCGTCGCCGTCGCTGGCTGTTCCGTAGATCGTTTGAGCGCCAGGCCGGATCATTTTCCCGGGCGCGGTGCTGACGGTTACGGTGGGCGGCAGGCCGTCCACCCGGTGGCTGAGACTCGCCTGTTGGAAGGTTCCGGTGATCTCCATCGTCACGTGGGTCGTCACCGCCGAGAGGCCGCTCAGGTTGGCCGTCAGTTGGCCGGTGACGGTGATGCGGTAGCTGTCCCCGGCCGCCAGCGACGGGACGTTCAACAGCCAGACGTCGCCGTCCGGTGGGCAACTGATGCAGGCGGCTCCGTCTGCCGTCTGGTAGGCCAGGCCCGTGGTGGCGCTGAATACCAGTTGTACGTTGTTCACTTGCTCGGCTTCCTGGTTCGTCAGGTCAACCACATAGGTCAGGTAATCCTCCGGCCCCCAGTTCGCCTGGCTCGCTTGCGGGCTGGAAAGCGCCATCTCTACACAGAGCGCCTGTGGCTGGTTCGCGTTGGGTTGGTCCGTCGTAGCGAGATTGTCCCACCAGTATGCATCGGGCCAGATACCGGCCAGCGGTCGGGTGGGGGCGAACGGCATGCTCATCGTTCCCCCAGCGGGCGGACTGAGCGGGTTGGTGGTGGGAAAGATGCTCGACACCGCGCCGTCGTCGTTCACGGCCAGGGCGAGCAGTTGCAGCGGGCTGACGGCGGCGGTGTCCACTGGGATGCGCGCCTCCGCGCCGCCGCTCTCGTCATGCTCGAATTCGAGCGGCCAGGACTGCCACGCCACACCGTTATACGTCCACAGCGCGCCGTCATCTGCACTGTCGACCTCGATGGCCAGGTCGGCGGCAAAGGGCAACGTACCCAGCTCAGGTGATTCCACCAGTTGATTGGTTCCGACGCCGGCCTCCGTATCCAGGTAGGCCCACAGGGTCCCGTCGAGCAGCCACCAGGCCCCCTGCCAACCCAGGTAAAGGGCCGCGCCGTCCCAGGTAAAGTACAGATATTGGGTCTCTCCAGAACGCTCGTCGTCGTCCAAAAGCTCGGTGTCGGTCAACCACTCGTTGTATTCCAGGTCCAGGTAGCCGTCTACGATGATCGATTGCCGCCGCTGCTCGAAGGGCAGGCTATCGTCGCCGAACGTCCCCACGTGCCAGGGGCCATAGTGGCGGGTGAACTGGTTGCCAGCCGCGTCTTTTCCTGCCAGGTGGACGTACCAATCTCCGCCGGTCGCCAGTTGCACGGTGGCGCTGGTACCGGCCGCCGCCTGTATGGGCGTCGTGTCGCTCGACAGGTCAACCTCCAGCAAGGTAGTGGCCGCGCCGCCGCCGTCCACCGGCGCGTTCCAGGTGACGGTCAGCGCCGTCGGCTCGTCAAAGTGGGTCCCCTGCGGCGTGCTAAAGGTGACCGGGTCCAGCCCAGGGAGAATCAAGTTGTCAATCGTGAACACCCGCACCTCGACGGTGACGTTGCCCGCCTTGTCGCTGGCTCGCACCCGGGCCTGGTAGCTGACGAAATCCTGGCCTGCGGGCGTCTCCCAGGTCAGGCTCCACTCGTTGCCGTCCACGGCGGCAGGGAGCCATGACAGGCCCCCGTCCAGGCTGATTTCCACCGAGGCCAGCCCGCTCTCGCCGTCGCCGGCCGTGCCGGAAAAGACCACCGTATCGGTGACACAACTGCCCTCCGCCGGTGAACTGATCGTCAGCGTCGGCGATACGGTGTCCGCGCTGGCTTTGCCGGACTTGGTGGACACGGTGAACGCGATGGGCGCGCTCTGCCCCTCGTTGCCCGCCCGGTCCTCGGCGACGGCCACGACGTTGTAGAGCCCCGGGGCCAGCGAGACCCAGGCGCGAAAGACGCGCGGCTCCTCGCTCTCCTCGTCCCAGGGCACGGCGGCCCAGTGGGCGGTGGTGACGACAGAGTTCACTTCAAAGTGGATGTCCTCGACGCTGAACTCGCCAGCGACGGCATAGTCCGAGACCTGCGCCCGCAGTTCCAGCGGCCCGCTCACGCTCGCCCCGTTCGGAGGCGATAGCCAGGTGACGGCGGGCGGCGTGTCGTCGGCCACGAACGCCCCCTCGTACCAGACGATCTCGTCCTCCTCCTGGTTGCCGACCACGTCGGCGGCCCGGCTGTAAAAGCGGTGCAGTCCTTCGGCGGTCGGGGTGTAGACGGTCTGCCAATAGGAGGCGGTCTCCTCCGGCGTCTGCAAGACCACGGCGCTCCAACTGCCGGGCAGGGTCGCGGTTACCGGCTGGCTGGGGTCGGCGACGTGAGTGACGCCGATCTCGACCTCGTTCACTCCCGAGTTACCGATGGCGGTGGAGACATCCTCCTGGCCCAGGAAGAGCGCGACCGGCGCGGCCAGCAGTTCGCGGTAGCCCATATCGGCCCGCTCGCCGCCGCCGGCCGGAACTTGAGCGAAGGGGGAGGCCGCGTCCACGGCGGGCGAGTCGGCGGTGAGGCGGTAGGTTCCGGGCTGGAACTGGGGGTTCTGGTCTATCACGTCGCCGTCTCCCGCCACCGTGCCAGAGTAATTCGTCGTGTTGCCATAGAACAGGTTATAGTCGCCGAAAATCTGCCCGCCGGAACTTGCGTCGAGGCCGATACCGTTGCCATAGAGAATATCATTCTCCACATCGGCCCAGGTGCCACTCCCGCTGCTGGAGATACCGTTTTCGTGATTGTTCACCAGCGTGTTGAAACTTGCCACTCCGGTCGAGCGACCGCCGAACGCTACACCGGTGGCGAGATTCTGGATGATGTTGCGGGTTATGGTGATAGTGTTCGATGCGTCGGTGACGTTGACGCCCTCCACCAGAGGATGGTAATAGTACTTGAGGCGGAAGATGTAGTAACTCGTGTTTTCAAAGTAACTGATGTGGGCGGCTCCCTCCTCCAGGCCCAACGATGTGAATCGGCCTACCCAGTCACTGCCACTGTCGAGGGTTTTGATCTCCCAATGACTGCCGGTCCAGGTAGCGTACTTGAGGTCGTTGTTGCTGCCGTCAAAGTAGCTGATGTGGGCGTTGCCCGACGCATCCAACGCCAGCGAGGGATACCGGCCCACCTGGCCTGCGTCATCCACCGTCTGGATGTCCCATTCGCTGCCGGTCCATCGGGCATAAAGCAAGTCATAGTGACCGCAAGCGATGTGCGGATTGCCCGACTCGTCCAACGCCAGAGAAGTGTGCCATCCTGGACTGTTGACGGCGACAATCTCAGTCTGCCAACCGCTTCCGGTCAGGTGGGCGTATTTGATCTGGTTCTGGCTGGCATAGCCATAGTAGCTGATGTGGGGCGTATATGGCGCGGTCGGCTCCAGCGCCAACGAGGCATATTCCCCCATGGTATCGTAATAACCACTCCCAGCCGTGTCCACGGTCGTGATGACCCAGTCGGAACCATCCCAGTAGGCGTACTTGAGACTATCGTTGCTTTGGTAACTGATGTGGGGGCGATCCAGCCCGTCGAGGGCGAGTGAGGTATTTGCGGCCTCTGCGTCGTCCACAGTCTGTATTTCCCACTCGCTGCCTGTCCAGGAGGCGTACTTGAGATTGCCGCCGCCGTAATAGCTGATATGGGGCCTGTCCGCTGTATCTATGGCGAGCGAGGTGTATTCCGAACCCCCCGCGCCGCTTATCGTTTCGATCTCCCACTCGCTGCCCGTCCAGGAGGCGTACTTGAGGCTGCCGTCGCCATAGTAGCTGATGTGGGGGTTGCCCGCGCTGTCCAACGCCAGCGAGGTGTACTGGCCGGCCGTGCCATCGTCATCCAGGACGTGATCGCCGGCCTCGCTCCCGCCGGTGATGGTGAACTCGCTCACCTCGGCCTCGACCGCGCTATCGAAGGTGACGGGGACGCCGTCGCCTCCTCCGTCGAGCGTCGTCTCCTCGGCGCCGCTGCCCACCAGCCGGACGTGGCTGGGCATAGCGACGTTCTCGACGTAGACGCCGGGGCCGACGCCGACGGTGTATTGGGGCATATCGCCGGCGGCGTCGAGGGCCGCCAGGTCGTTCGCCGCCGCGTCGAGTGCGTCCTGGATGACGTCGAAAGCGTCCACCTGCCAGGTGAGACTGTCGTTGGGGCAGGTCTCGCAGTAATCGTCGTCGGCGTAATAGCTCGCCCTCCCCTGCTCCAGGTAGCCGATGTCCACCCGGCTGCCCGCGCCTGGCGGAGATGGGTCGGTCGGGTTGCCCGCGTCGATCACGGGCGACACGTCGAGCGTGCGATAGTCGTGCGCCTGCGGGCTGACAAAGAGCGGGTCGAGGAAAATCTCGCCGGGGCCAGGCTCGGCCGGGCTGAGGTCGGCGCCGTTGGCCCAGAAATCGTTGTAGGTGTGGAGCTGCGTCGTCGCGCAGAGGTCGCTATAGACGAGACCGGTGGAGCCGTGGTAGGCAAAGATGGTGTTGCGCACGTCCACCGGCGCGCAAGAGGTCGCCTGAAAGCCGGTCTCGTTCTCCACGACGGTGTTGTTGAACACTTCCAGGTCGGTCTGTTCCCCGTCTACCCTGATACCGGTTTCGGTACCCCGGACGATGCTGCGGGAAAAGGCGACCGATTGAGCGCCATCCTCCACTTCGAGGCCATTGACGCCGCTGTCGTCTCCGTTCAGGGTGACGCGGGAGAGACTGGCGCCCACGATCCCTTCGGCGCGGGCGAGCGTCGTGGCGTCTCCCGCCGGCTCGATGATCGTCTGGTCGGCGCGGGCGCCGATGACCTCGACGCCGCTGACCAGATGGAATGGTTCTGCATAGACGCCCGGTCGCACCAGCACGCGGTTCGCGCCGCTGCCGATGGCGGCCTGGATGCTGGTGAACTCTGCGCCGCTGGGGGCGACGATGGCGTCGGGCCGGTAGGTGTGATAACCCATCGTCAACACCGAGCTGGCTCCCAACCGGTAGACGTGGTTGTCTGGATCGAGGAAAGCCGCCTCTTCGTGCGTCACCTCTTCCGATGCGACATAAGTGCAGATCTCTAATCCCCACCCGGCCATAGACCCGCCGTTGCCCGGCCGGACGTCGTTGAGATAGAGCGTCCAGGTACCGGCGCCATTCTCCCCGTCGAACTCGGCGAGCGGAGGGTCGGGACGGTCGGGGTTGTACGTGCCGCCATCGTCCGGCGGGCAAGGGGCGAGATCAACCGCTTCGTCGTCCAGGCTCAGGTCATAGTTCTCCACGTATGGCGTCGTGCACGACGATGGCTTCCAGAACAGGACATGAGTCCCCAGCGGGCTGTACAACGCGAATTCCATCTCGCTCAACTCATCGTGATGGCCGCGCAGGTTGCGCACGTTCACGTCATTGATCTTGTTGTTGTCCGACACGTCGAGTTCGGACCAACTCGAGCCATAGTCCGTGTGGACTGTCGGCACGTCCGTGCTCTCGTATAGCGTGCACGACGACCAGACCGGCGACCATACCGTCCCCTCGCCGCCGACGAATCGTCTCTCTCCGCTGGCGACCCGGAAATCATCCGGCTGGCGGCGCACGTTGAAGGGGTCTTCTCCCTCCACGGATAACCAGGCCGCATGATTCAGCCACTCTGGGGCCACGAAAACCGTCTGGTCTACGGTCAGCTTTTCGGGATAGCCGCCGACCGGGCTGTAGCGTGACATACGGGCCACGCCGTCGCCGGGAACGACGTACAATGCGTCCTCGATGCGCGCCAGTCCCCCGCCGGCGTTGACCGCGTCGGGCGCGTCCTGGTCTTCCGGCGTCGCCGACGAGCCGTCGCCCAACACCTCCCAATAGTCCGTGCCGATGTGGTAGCGCAGGAATTGCTTGCCGTTTGCGCCCACCGTCGCATAGACCCACTCCCCGCCATCCCAAGCCAGGGCCGCGCCCGCGCCGTTCGAGATAGCGCCCGGCAACGACGCCAGCGCCTCCCACCCATTGGCAGCCGGGTCGTAGCGGTAAAAGTCCTGGCTCTCGTCCCCGCGGAGAGCGTACAGGCCGCCGTCGGCCCAGGTCAGGGCCGCGCCCGCGCCTGCGCCGGCCGGCAGGTTGGCTCTCTTGGTCCAGGTATCGCTGCTGATGGTGTAGCGGTAAAAGCCGGACGAACCGCCGCCGACAAGGACGTACAGGTTGTCGGCTCCGTCGCTCGCCAGCGCCGCGCCCGCGCTGATTGTCACGTCCAGGCCGTTTCTCCCGTGCCAGGCGGCGCCGGTGTATTCCAAAAGCTCCTGCGTGTCCCACCGGCTGCCGTCCCAATAGGAGAAATAGCCG
>CAYQTW010000122.1:0-8853 GCA_964420485.1 uncultured Anaerolineales bacterium | reverse complement strand
GATGGAATAAAGAGCAGAGAGTGAGATAGCGATGCGTTTCCCTACTCCCTATTAAAGGTGAGAACCATGCAGAGAATAAGTAACCCACGAACTCTGGTGCTCCTGATTGTGCTGGTCATCGGCCTGAGCGTGGTCAGCAACCTGTTGCGGGGGCCGGCCGGCGAAGCGGAAGAGCCTGATGTCGCTGAAGAGATTACGCCGCAAGTAGTCTTTGCCGTGGGGCCGTTAGAGGTGACCTCGACGGTCGTCAACACCTGGGCGATGATGCTCTTGCTCGGCGTAGCGGCCTACCTGATCGGACGCAACCTCAAATTACGCCCCGGTCTGGTGCAGAACATGCTGGAGTGGATCGTCGAAGCCATCGAGAAGCTGATCCGCGAAATGGTGGGCGTCGAGGATGCGACGATGTTCCTGCCCGTCGTGGGCACGCTGGCTTTCTTCATAGGTACCGCGAACCTGATTGGCTTACTCCCCGGGCTCAAATCTCCCACGCCGGACATCAACACGCCGCTGTCTATGGCCCTGGTCGTCTTTTTCAGCGTGCCCTATTTCGGGATTCGTACGCGCGGTCTGTGGGCCTACCTTAAGCACTACGTCGAACCGATCTTTTTGATGCTGCCCATCGAAATCGCCAGCGAGATCGCGCGCACCTTTTCGCTCACCTTTCGACTGTTCGGCAACATCATGGGAGAGGAGATCATCATCAGCATCCTGTTTATCGTGATGCCGCTCTTCGTTCCGGTGCCGATGATGCTGTTCAGCATCTTTACCGGCCTGCTGCAGGCATATATCTTTACGCTTCTGACCTGCGTGTACATCGGTGGAGCAGTTAAAGCGCACCAGTGACCCTTGCGAAGGTTGCAAACCTTCGCAAGATGGCTGCACACAAATCACAACAACAAGGAGAAGTAAAATGGACTGGAACAACCTGCCGTGGGATAAGATCTTTATCGTGTTGACGGTTCTGATCTCTGGACCGGGCGTCATTGTGGGTATTATCGTGCCGGCTATCGGGCAGATGGTTGTCGCCGCAGCCGGGCTGAAAGCAATTGCCCGGCAGCCCGAAGCGGGTGATCGTATCAACAGCATCGTTCTGCTTTCTCTGGCCATGCTGGAATCGCTGGCCATCTACGTGCTGGCAGTTATCTTGATCTTGATCTTTGCCAACCCGATGCTCAAGTACATCGTTGGCGAATAGCGAATGGCGAATGGTGAATAGCGAATGGCGAATGGCGAATGGTTCACCGTCCGGTTGCTTGCAATCTGCAATCTGCTGACTGCTGACTGGGGGTAGTTATGCTGGATATTAACCTGAGCACACTGCTTCTCCAGGTTGCCAATTTCCTCATCATGGCCTACATTCTGACCCGCTTTCTTTTCAAGCCATTGAAAGAGATGCTCGATAAGCGTGCGAGCCAGGTGGCAAAGGCAGTGGAGGAGGCGGAAAAGGCTACTCGTGAGGCCGAAAAGTTGAGGCTGGAATACGAGAAGAAGCGTGAGAATATTGACGCGGAAATCGTGGCTCTCAAGAACGAAGCGCGCATCGTCATTGATGCCACGCGGCAACAGATGCTCCAGGAGGCCCGCCAGGAGATCGAGGCCATGCGTGCCCGCGCTCTGGAAGAGATTGAACAACAGCGCGCCGACGCGCTACGTCTGCATCGCAGCAAGATCGGCGAACTGGTGGCTGCGCTCACCCGGCGCATGATGGAGGACATTCTCAGTCCGCCACTACATCGGGCTTACTTGGATGCCTTTCTGCACCAATTGCGCTCGGTGCAGTTGAACGGCCGCATCTCTGCCAACGGCGAAGAGGCTGTTTCGGCTGAACTGATTACCGCGACCCCTCTGACCCAAGAAAACAAAACGCGGATTGTGACCACGTTAGAGACACTGGTATCCCAACCCATTGATCTGGTCTGCCGTGTTGATGCCGGTCTGATCGCCGGGGCAATGGTGCGCCTCGGCGACATGCTGATTGACGGCAGCCTGCAAGGGCAACTCCAACAACTGCGCAGCCGGTACGAGGCAGAAATTGGATAAGATTGCTACATCTCCATTGCATACAGATGACTTGCTCGACATCATCGCCCGCCTGAGCGATGATCAGCGTTACCAACTCCGCCAGGTCGAACTTACGTACAATCTCGAGACCGAGTACCATGTTTCTACTTTGCGTGGGCTGATTGACCAATACCGCTATCGCTTGTCGGCGCAGAGTGTAGGCTCGGTCAAGCAGGTGGGCGATGGTGTGGCCATCGTCTCTGGTCTGCGCGGCGTGATGGCGGATGAGCTGGTCTTGTTTGCCGATGATACTTACGGTCTGGCGTTGGATCTCGACCACAACTATGTGGGCTGCGTGCTGTTGGGGGGTGACGAGGACATTCACGCGGGCGACATAGTTAAAGGGACGGGGCGGGTGATTGATGTGCCGGTGGGCGAACCGCTCCTGGGTCGCGTGGTCAATGCGCTGGGCCAGCCCATTGACGACCTGGGACCGCTGGAGGCCCCGGAGAAGATCATACGTCGCCCCATAGACCGCCGGGCGCCAACTTTTATCCAGCGTGCGCCGGTCAGTGAACCGTTGCAAACCGGCATCAAGGCTATTGACTCGGTCATCCCCTTGGGACGTGGACAGCGAGAGTTGATTATCGGCGACCGGCAGATCGGCAAAACCGCCATCGCCGTTGACACGGTCATCAACCAGCGCGACCAGGATGTTTACTGCATCTACGTCTGCATTGGGCAGAAGATGTCCACCGTGGCCCAGATTGTGGAGACGTTTCGTGAACACGGTGCGCTGGACTACACCACGGTCGTGGTCGCCGGCGCTGAGGAACCGCCCTCAATGGTCTACCTGGCCCCTTATGCTGGCTGCGCTATGGCCGAAGCATTTATGTACACTGGCCGGCACGCGCTAATCATCTACGATGACCTGACTAAACATGCCATCGCTTACCGCCAGCTTTCGCTGTTGCTGCAGCGACCGGCCGGGCGCGAGGCTTATCCCGGCGACGTCTTTTACCTGCACTCGCGCCTGCTCGAGCGCTCTGCTCGTCTCTCCGCCGCGTACGGTGGAGGGAGTATGACTGCCTTGCCCATCATTGAGACCCAGGCCGGCAACATTGCGGCTTACATCCCCACTAACCTCATCTCCATCACCGATGGGCAGATTTACCTAACCACGCAACTCTTTAATCAGAACATCCGCCCGGCTATTGATGTGGGGCTTTCCGTTTCCCGCGTGGGCGGCGCGGCGCAGAACGAGGCCATGCGCGCTGTTTCGCGCCACCTGGCGTTGGACATCGCCCAGTTCCTGGAACTGCAAATCTTTGCCCGCTTTGGCACTGAACTGGACAGGGCAACGCGCGAACAATTGGCGCGCGGCGAGCGGGTACGTGCTATCTTGACCCAACCTCAATACGAGCCTATGCCGGTCGCACACCAGGTGGTTGTCATCTACGCCGCCGGGCAGGGATACCTGGACGACGTTCCGATTGAGCAGGTACGCCGTTTTGAGGCGCGTTTGCTCAACTTTTTGCAACGCCAATGCTCCGGCCTGCTGGCCGAGTTCTCCATTGGGCACTGGAACCCCCATTTGGAGAAAGACCTGCAGAATGCGCTGGCGCGTTTCAAGGAGCACGTATGGCGCAAGTAGCCGGCGAGATTCAGCGGCGTCTCCATAGCTTGGAGGACATTCGGCATCTGTTGCGCTCCATCCGTGCCATGTCGGCCATCCGTTGGCGGCGGGCGCGGGCGCGATTGCAGTCAGCGCAACGGTACGCCAGCGCCGTAGATCGCCAACTCGCCCTGGCCACAACTTTTCCCACGGCGCTGACGCGAGGTGTGCATCATCTCAAGGGCAGTGCCGCTAGCGCCGAAGGGAGCGTGGGGCTGATCGCCTTAACCTCCGACCGGGGCCTGTGCGGCACATTCAACGTCGGCCTGGTGGCCCACGCCCTGGACTTCATCGAGCGCGAACGAGAGAGAGGGAGAGGGGTCAAACTCATCTCTCTGGGGGGATATGGGGAACGGTTCTTTTGCCGCGCTGACTGTGAGTTACTCCACACGCAGCATTTCCCGCTCACCCACGCTGTCTCCTTCGTCGAAGCGCGCGACATCGTGGCCAAAGTCAAGCATTTCTACGAGACAAGAGCCTTTAACACGCTCTACCTGATCTATAACCAATTCGTCTCGTTTGGCCGTTATCAGCGGGTCGAGGTACGCTTGCTGCCCCCTGACCTCGCTACCGTTTGGCGTAGCGTCCGGGAATCATCAAAGGGCAGACAACCCCTCGTGCCAGAGGATCTGATCCTGGGCACGCCGCCGCGGGCTCTCCAGGATTTTCTACTATGGGAGCACCTGGCTGTGCAAGTTTACCTGGCGCTGATTGAATCCATGGTCAGCGAGCAGGGAGCGCGTTTACAGACGATGGACGCCGCCATCGCCAATCTGGACGAACGTGTGGAGAAGTTGCAACTCCAATACCACGCTATCCGTCAAGAGAGCATCACCCAGGAAGTGTTGGAGGTGCAAAGTAACGCCCGTGGTAGGCGTCCTTTTGGCATGGCGGGCACCTGACGTCGAGAGAGGGTTTTATATGAAATTCATCGTCAGCGTTGTGAACAAAGATGACGCCCTGCCGCTAGTTGATGTCCTGGTCACAAACGGATACCGGGTTACTACGTTCAAAACCGCCGGCGGATTTCTGCGCAAAGAGAACGTGACACTCTTCACCTGCGTGGAGGATGAGCAGATGGAGGATGTCGTCCGTTTGATCCAGGATAACTGTCACACCCGTATCCAGCACGTGGGTTCTTTGCCCCCGGTGATGGAATCCGGGGAGTTGTACGTTCTGGCCACCGAGGAAGTGGAGGTAGGCGGCGCGGTGATTTTCGTGCTCGACGCCGTGCAATTCTTTAAGGCATAGTCCAAATTTATCGACCTGTGCAGTTAGATCCGCTACCTGAGAACCCAGATCTCAGGACAGTAACGGATCAGGCTAAATTCCCAGAGTTTATCCCCAAATAAGATGTAGGGTCTCTGGGAGTTTGCAGGGGTGACCTATCGGAGTCCCGAACTTGTTCGGGTTCTTTGCGCCGCGCCCCCAACAAGTTGGGGAGTCCAGCACCTTGGCCCTGCGAAATCCCAAAGAGCCAAGATGTATTGATCCGTTGATGTCCTGGAATCCGCGTTCTTAATTGCACAGGTCGAAATTTATATCAGTCAGGAGGAAGTATGATACCCGGAATCGAAATCCTTGAGCAAACCATCATCCTGTTTCTGGAAAGTCTGTTTGGGGTGGTGGGCTGGTTCGGTGTTGTGCTGGCCATGGCCATCGAGAGTGCCTGTATTCCTCTGCCTAGTGAGGTGACGATGCCCCTGGCCGGTTGGTTCTTAATTGAAGACCGGGGATACCCAGTATGGCACGTTATCTGGGCCGGACTTTATGGCGGGCTAGGCTGTACAATCGGCTCGGTGGCAACCTATTGGATCGGCGCGCTGGGGGGGCGGCCCTTGCTGGAGAAATATGGCAAGTACGTGTTGGTCTCGCGACATGACATTGAGGTGGCCGATCGCTGGTTCAATCGCTGGGGCGAGGCAACGGCGTTTTTCTCCCGCCTGCTGCCCGTCGTGCGCACGTTTATTTCGCTCCCGGCAGGCGTGGCGCGGATGAACTTTGGCAAATTCACACTGCTGAGCTTTATTGGCTCGTTCATCTGGTGTATTGTTCTGGGATGGTTAGGATATGTTTTTGGCAGCCAATGGGAGTTGGTCCGCCAGTACATGCGTCCTTTTGACATTCCGATTATCATTGCTGGCATAGTTTTTGTCGGTTGGTATATTTACCATCACGTCAAACGGAACAGGGCTTATCAGGCGCAAGCCGTGTCCGAGGAAGCCGGCAAATAACATGCCCGCGATGGATTTTGCTGCCCGCCTGCCATCAAGCGTGGTAGGCTTGTTGAGACTAATGGAGGGGAGAAGATGAGCCACTCGCACGGTGAGCACGGATTGCTCCGCGAGCTTAGTTTGAGCGAGGCGCTGGCCATTGGCCTGGGAACGATGGTAGGAGCGGGCATCTTCGTCCTCTCGGCCATCGCCTCTGAACGGGCCGGGCCGGCTGCGGCGCTCTCTTACGTGTTGGCCGGGCTGGTCTGTCTGCCTATTGCTATGATCGTCTCCGAGCTGGCCACCGGGATGCCGCAAGCGGGGGGCAGCTACCACCTGATCTCGCGCGCCCTGGGGCCGGTTGCGGGGGCGGTGGTGGGACCGGGCAACTGGCTGGGCCTGACCTTCGCCAATGGCTTCTACCTGCTGGCTTTTGGGCAGTATCTTAGCCTGCTCGTCCCGGTGCCGCCGTGGGCAGCGAGTCTGGCCGCCGGACTGTTTTTCACCTGGCTGAACTATCGTGGGGCCAAAGTATCCGGCCGGGCACAGAACGTCATCGTTGCTGTGTTGTTGATCATCCTGGTTTTGTTTGTTGTCCTAGGCATCGTGCAACGCGACCCGGCCCTACAGCGTCCGTTCGTACCTTATGGCTGGGGGGCAGTGATCGCCAACGTGGGGTTAATCATCGTCTCCTTTACCGGCTTTGAGAAAATCTCAACTATTGCCGAGGAGATTAAGAATCCGGGTCGCAATCTGCCGCTGGCAATTGTGGGTTCGGTGTGCATCGCCACGCTCCTGTATTTCGGGGTGATCTTGGCCACTACTGGTGTGCTGGCTTATCAGGACATCGGCAATTTCGACGCGCCATTAGTGGAGGCAGCCCACCGCATGATGGGACCGGTGGGTTCTGGTGCGCTTTACCTGGCCGCTTTGCTGGCCACGGCCTCCTCGGCGAACGCAGCGACGATGGCTGCCTCGCGGATCAACTTTGCCATGGGGCGTGACCGCATCCTGCCGGCCTGGTTCGGCGAGTTGCATCCTCGTTTCATCACCCCGGCGCGGTCAGTGTTGGTCACCGGTGGACTGTCGCTGATCCTGTCCCTAACCGGCCAGGCAGAAATGTTGGCCGAGATTTCCAGCGCTCTATTCCTCGTTTCCTACACATTGATGTGTGTGAGCTGCGTGGTGATGCGTCGCTCCCAGCCTCTGTGGTACAAACCGGCCTATCGTATTCCTCTTTACCCCTGGCTGCCGATCGTGGCCAGCGTGGTTTGCCTGCTGGTGATCACCACCATGGAGCCGCTCTCCCAGACCGCGGGAGTTGTGCTGGTGCTGCTTAGCCTGGCCTGGTACGGACTGTGGGCTAGGCGACAGGCACTGGTCACCGGTGAGATAGGGCCCATGTTGCAGCGTGAACGCCCGCTGGAACGAGTCCTGGCCGCGACTGAGGAACTGGCCCGATCCCCCAGGGGCGAGATATTGGTCCCTGTAGCGAATCCGGCTACTGTGGCTCCGTTGATCGGACTGGCCGCGGCCATCGCCCGGGCGGAACAAGACACAGTGATCACTGCCCTGCGCCTGGTGACCGTGCCGCACACCACACCGCTTTCTACAGCGCAACGCTTCGTGGAACGCCGGCCGGAGGGAGAGAGTGCTAGAGCCATCCTGCGGCAGGTGGTCGAATTGGGCCTGGATGCTGGAGTACCGGTGCGGCCTGTCCTGCGGGTGGCTCACGGCGTTGCTTCTGGTATCCTGGCTTTGGTTAAGGATCGGCCCGGCACCCGGCTGATTCTCATGGGCCGGCATGGTCCCCTTTCTCTGGATGTGGTGCGTGATAGTGTGGACAAGACCGTAATCCACGAAGCCCCCTGTGACGTGGCGGTGTTACAGAATCGGGGTTTGGGGCAAGTGCGGCGCGTGCTGGTCCCGGTGGGTGGCGGCCCTCATGCCCGGCTGGGCTTGCAACTGGCCAACGAGATGGCCCACGGCGCGGATGCAAAACTGACCGTGCTGCGACTGTTCCCGGCCGAGGGCGAGGTCAACGCCGAAGCGGAGATGCGTGCTCTGCGGGGGATGGTGCAGGAAACTCTGGGAGAGATTGCCCCCCACATCACCACTCGCGTGGCGTGCAGCAGCGACGTAGTGGAGGGCATTCTGGCTGAAGCCCGCCGTCTGGATTATGACCTTCTGGTCATCGGCGCATCGGAGGAATGGTTCTTCAAGAATCTACTGTTTGGAGCCATCCCTGATAGAGTGGCCGAGGAAGCGCCCTGTTCGGTGCTTTTGGTGCGCAAGCACGAGCCGAGAGCGATCTCCGGCGCGCGGCGCCTTCTCAAGCGACTGCGGGGCTGACGCGGGGGAGCGAGAGCAGCCGCCGGCTCGCCCCTTTCACCTGTGGAAACGGGAGTCTCGTTCCAGGAGCAAGCTCAATCCCTGATCCAGGTTCACTTTGGGGCGGAATCCCAGCAGTCGCCGGGCCAGTTTAATGTCGGCTACCAGGCGGGAGACGCCACTGCTCCCGGTGGAGTTGTACAGTGGGGTCACCTGCCGTCTGGTCGCGCGGGCTACTTTCTCCACTACCTGGTTGATGCTCACTTCCTGCCCGGAGCCGACGTTGATAATCGCCCGGTCCACGTTTTTGGACGTGGCTGCGGCCACGAGAGCGTCCACCACGTCATCCACGTACACAAAATCGCGCGTCTGCTGTCCATCACCGAACACTACCAGCGACCCTCCGCTGAGCGATTGTTTCACAAACTGGGGGATGACTGGTGGGTGTGAAGGGGGAATGAGCTGCCCTGGCCCGTAGGCATTGAAGACGCGCAGCGCGACCGTCTCGATGCCCCACAGCGCGCCGATGGTGCGCACGTAGTATTCAGCAGCGAGCTTGCTCACCGCGTAGGGCGAGCCGGGATTGGGCGGTAGGTCCTCGCTCACCGGTTGCTGTTCCTGCTCCCCGTA
>CAYQTW010000121.1:0-8865 GCA_964420485.1 uncultured Anaerolineales bacterium | reverse complement strand
TTCTGATGGGTAGGCCCTCCTGTGGTAAAATTGGGGAAAAACAGGAGAGCGAAAATGTCCCAGAAATATGTTCTAGATTCAATGTCAAGTTAAGAGATGAGAATTTGGCTCACAAAAACTATGGCGGAAACCCGGCAGGTCTTTACAATCCTTGACTTGACATTGGTCATATTGTCATTGTTCATTGAGACTCACCGGTTCTCCAACCGGAACCCGTGCCCGCGCACAGTGACGATGTAGCGGTGGTCCGGGTCCACGGCCGAGATGCGGTCGCGCAAGCGGCGCACCAGCGCGTCAATCGCCTGCTCAGAGATGCCCATCGCCGCTTCTTCGGGCCAGACAGCCTCCACGATCATATCCCGCGAAACGACCTCGCCTTCGTGGTCGAGCAGCAACTCGAGCAGCCGGTACTGGGGCACCGAGAGGGGCGGGGCCAACTCGTGCCCTCCGACAAAGACCCTCCTGGCGGCATGGTCAACGTGCAGCCCCCGGCGTGGCCCGGTCAACTCTAGTGGCAGCGTCGCGTCGGCGGCCACAAAACCCATTTTGATGCACAGCGCGATCTGTATCTCGTCCCCATCCTGCAGACGGTATGGCTTGTCGCGCACCTCATGGCCATTGACGTAAGTGCCGTTCTTGCTCTTCAGGTCGTGCAGCAGATAGCCGCCGTCGTCTCGTTCGATCTGGACGTGTTGACGCGATACCTGCCGCTCCGGCAGCACAATATCACAGTCCAACCCGCGCCCGATGATCACCTGGTCCTGTCCAATGACCCAGCGTTGCCCCTCCAGTTCTCCTTCGTAGACGATGAGCATTGGCATGTCTTGTTGTGTCATCACAACCTCCTTGACAGAATCGCCTTTCTCGCGTATGATGAAATATAGCCGCAACGGAGAGAAGAAAAGAAATCGTGACTCGCCTGCTTGCACCCGAAACCGTCCTGCGCGGACGGTACAAAATCATCGCGCCTGTGGGCCAGGGCGGTATGGGCGCAGTGTACCGCGCCGAAGACCTGCGCCTGGAAGGCCGCATCTGCGCCGTCAAAGAGGTCTGTCCGGACCCTGACGCCACGCCAGAAGCGCTAACCCAGGCTCAGGAGCAGTTCCACCGCGAGGCTTCCACCCTGGCGCGACTGGACCATCCCAACCTCCCCAAAGTCTCCGACACGTTCACCGAGGAGGGGCGCGAGTACCTGGTGATGGATTTTGTCGGCGGGCCGGACCTGCGCCAATTGATGGAGGAAAAACGCCGTCGCGCCGAGTTTCTGGACGAGGGAAGGGTGCTCCGGTGGGCCGACCAGTTGTGTGATGCGTTAGAGTACCTCCACAACCAGGATACCCCCGTGCTCCACCGCGACATCAAACCGGCCAATATCAAACTGACCCCCGAGGGGCTGGTTAAACTGGTGGACTTTGGGCTGGTCAAACTGCTGGCGGCGGACGACTCCCACACTGTCACCGTTCTGCAAGGCCGGGGCACCGTCGCATACACCCCGTTGGAGCAGTATGGTGGGGACAGCGTTCACACCGATGCCCGTTCCGACATCTACTCGCTTGGCGCCACGCTCTACCATCTTTTGACCAATCAGCCTCCGGTGGATGCCAAGCAGCGTTTCCTCAACCCCGATGCACTCGTGCCCCCACGGGCGATCAACCCGCGTATCTCTCCCGCCACAGAGCGGGCCATTCTGACGGCCGTCGCCTTGCATCCCAACTCGCGCCCATCGGACGTAGAAGATTTCCGTGAACTGCTGCACGTCAACTCTCTGTCCCCTTCGTTGCTCCCCCTGATTCCCGCGCCAGGGGAATGGTACCAGGCGGTGAGCGAAAACCGCATCTTGCTGATGCTCGCCGCGGCAATGTTCGCCCTCGCCGTATTGGCGACTTGGCGTTAGTTTTAGATTTGGTGTTACTACTCAGGCTACCCTCCCGCAGGTTATGATTTGCTGTACTCGCAGGCTTGCTAGCCGTTGGGATGTGCTTTTGCGTTGAAAACCCGTCAAAACCTGCGGGAGGGTGAATAGTTACGATTTGGTGATGTCGGATTTGGAGATTTGAAAACTGCACCAAACATCGTGAGGAGAGAGAAAAAGCCCTGGCCGATTGACTGTTTGTGCTGTTGCGCTGACGATAGTAAATCCGTCAATCTCGAATCAATAAATCTGAAATCTCCCAATCTTACATTCTCCGGTCAGGTTGTCTCCACCGGTCAGCGAGCCACGCGATGACCAGTGATACCACTCCCCCGAGCAGCGCCACCCAACCAGCTGTCCACGTGCCATCCTGCTCTCGCAGTTGGGCGGCCCCCGGTAGACGCAGGGCGTAGGCCAGATACAGCGCGAGACCACCTATCACGCACCACAGCGCCAGACGCAGCCCCCGGCTGACAGGGCCGTTGTTCAAGCGCACGACATAGTACCCCGCGCCACCGGTGACCAGGACGCCGAGCAACGCCAGCGCCAGGTCCGCTAACCCGAGACTCTCGTCTGCCGGGGGGGGCTCTTGCTCTTCCTCTGCTGGCCTGGGTGTGGGGATGGGTGACTCTTGGGCCTCCGGTGCTGGCTTTGGCGTGGATGTCGGCGTCAGCGTGGGCGTGGGCGTGGGCGTAGGCGTGGGCGTGGGTGTCCAGATGATGGCCGGCTCCCCCTCCGGGATCGTGATCTGCAGACAGAGTATGCGTGGAGCAGGGTCGGCCTGGACAGAGATATCAAGTTGCCCCGTTCGCTCCAGCACGTATGCCGCTTCGGCCACGCCGCCACGGGTGGCCGCGGTGACAGAATGTTCCAGCCTTTCTTGCGGATAGGTAAAGATGAACTGCACCGGGGTACCGTCGGGCACCGGATGGCCGTTGTGATCCACAATCTCTCCGGTACGCAACCTCAACTCGTCGCCAATCTCGAGTCTAGGGGACTCTGGCGTTGGCTGCCCCTCTTCGGGCGGTTCTGGCGTTGGCTGCCCCTCTTCGGGCATCTCGCCAATGTCATAGTAGAGTG
The DNA here is from genome assembly GCA_964420485.1 of uncultured Anaerolineales bacterium. GTDB lineage: Bacteria > Chloroflexota > Anaerolineae > B4-G1 > B4-G1 > CAYQTW01. The sequence goes on along the minus strand of CAYQTW010000121.1, from coordinate 5,873 downwards.
CAATAGTCTGCTCAGGGTCGGGAGATGTCTGAGTCAACAGGTCATAATTGATGCCGGTCACACTGACCGGCGGGGCGCCCATCGGCGCAAATTCACCGAACAAAGCCCGCACCGAGGTCTCAATGAAAGCCTCTATGCGGCTGTAGGCCACGTAGTAGGCGCTCAACTTGCTGATTTCAGTCGCGTCCAGGTAGTAGGGGGCGTCATAAGCCAGCACGATCAGGTATGGATTGCGTAGCGCGTCGGCCTTGTGGGATAGGAAGCGCTCTACGGCCTCTGACTGGGGTGGGTCGCCGGTCGGGTCGAGCATGGCAAAGATAATCCAGTTGGCCTCTTGCAGTGCCGCTTCGACGGGGTGGAGTGAGGTGGGCGTGATGACCTCCCCAGCCGTGGGAGTCGGCGTGGGAGAGAGTGGCGGCGCGCTCATGTAATCGTCCAGTTGGTCAAAGGTGAAACTGGTCACCAGGGCCGGATTGATCTGCCCCGTTGCCTCTGGGCCATAAAGCCGCACGATGGTGTCTTGCAGCGTCAGGGGATCAATGTAGGATTCAGGATCGCACGTGGTGCAGGATTGTCCCTTCCGACCGTCGGTGAAAATGACGATGCGATCGTTGGGGGTCGGTGGTGAGGGCACCAGGTCGGGTGAGGGAGGAGAAAGCAGCGTAGTAGCGTCGCGGGCGATGGTCGCCACGTCCTCTCGACGAAGCCCCACCTGTTCACCAACTGTCTTCACGTCCGGCTGGGCGGCAGTGAGACTGAACGTGCCACCGTAGAGCGCGAGTTTCAGCCGCAATATCCGCGCTACAGATGCATCCACCAACGTCTGGAACGAGGGATCGCTGTCGTATTTCTCGCGGAAAAAGGTGATCGTGGACTCGACGTTGGCGATCTGGTTTTCCCAATCGTCGTCGAGCGCGAACTGGGAGAGGAACAAGAGATCGTTGCCGGCGAGGAACGCCTCCTGCGCGATGCGGCGGCTGTTGAAATTTTGCTCACTGGGATCGTAAAAGCGCCGCAGCGCACGCAGGCCCAACTCATCAGAGATCGTCACTCCGCCCGCTTCACGCCAGGCGACCAATTCCGGCTGCCCCAGTAGTCGCTGGAGTACCTGGCTGTCCACGCTGGTCGGGCGGGTGGTGACGAAACGACCGCCCTCTAGCCCCCGGAAGCATACGTGCGACACCATCACCCCATCCGGGCGTGCCAGCGGGTCACCGGCCTGGGCCACAGCGAAGAAGGGCGCCAGATCAATCTGGCGCAGTTTTTCCAGCGTGCGTTGCACGGTGGAGACCTCTTCGTCGAGCGAGCGGTCGGAGGCGCCCAGGCCGGGAAAATGTTTTGCCACGACCGCGACCTGTCCCTCGCCCCCCTCGTGGATGCCCCGGATGTATGCCTGTCCCATCTGGCCCACCCAGAACGGCTCGCCCCCAAAGGCTCGCACACTCAGGTCACCGGCGCTCTCGGGGCGCGGGTTCTCGAGCACGTCCAGCGATGGCCCCAGCAGCACGTTGATGCCCAGGGCGCGCAGTTCCTGGCCCGCGATCTGGCCCACGGTCTCGGTGTGGCTCAGATTCCAGGTGGCCCCCAGCGCCATCTCGGAGGGTAGCGGCGTCGTCCCGCTGACGATAGCGGTAAAGGGCATACCGTTGCCCTCGTGGTTCACGGCGATAAAGAGGGGGATGAAAGGGCCGGGCGGTGTTTCCTCCTCGGTGAGTGTCTCCGTCACCGGCTGTGCGGCATCCCAGGCGACCTGCTGGAGTTGACTGACCAGCGTGGTCACCTGCGCCAGTGTGTCACCGGTGTTGATGATATTGTCGTTGTCGGGTAACAGCGCCACCCCGCCGACGTGATAATCGCGGATCAATTCCGTGATAATGTCGTCGTCGGTGACAGCGGCTCCGGGAAAAGTGACCAGGAACAGTTGCCCGACTTTGTCTGCGCTGGACATGCGTTCCATCAGCCGCGCAACCTCGTCTTCCTGGGCGCGGACCATTCCGAGCGGTGTCAATATAGCGATCACGAGGGCTAGTCTAATCAGTTGTTTCAATTGCTCAATCATTCTTGGCTTTTTTTCTCAATCCATTATAGATTGACAATGGCATATCTGCATCGCACGGCAGTTAAAACCGCATGCTACACCTGCAAAGTCGCCCTTTGGCGACTGGGACAGTCCACGCAGGTGGACTTGGCAGTAGTTGCTCGCGAAGTATCTGCTCAATAAAGTGGGGCAATGTAGCCGAGGTTTCCATACCTCGCGGGCATAACGCGCTATGGAAAGCGCGGCTACGTTAAAAGTGCCCCAGAATATTGAGATGATACCTCGCGAATTTATTCGCCGGGTTAATGTGCCATTGTCAAAATAGTGTTTTTGTACAGAACCCTCGGCCGCTCATCACGGAATGACGCTGATCGCGACGGGCAGGAAAAAGTAATCGTCGCCCGTCTCGGCCACGACGCGCCCGCTGCCCGAGTCGTATAGGCCGACCACGATCCTCGCCGGCCCGGTGTAGGCAGTGTCTTGGAAGGTCAATGTGTGAGGATCCACGATGGTTTCACCTGGAATCCAGCCGGTGATGGGACGGGCGCCGCCTGCCGGGATACCATCGTGCTGCGCGACGAGGTGACCATCGTCCGCCAGAAGATGGGTGAATACCAGGTAATTCACCGTGCTGGTTTCCTCCAATGCCTGCCAGTAGAGAGTGACTGGCAGGGATTGGCCCGCAGTGACCGTGTCATAAGGCAGGCTGTAACCGACCAGCGCCGCCAGGTTGCTAAAGCGGATGTATAACTCACCCGAAATGGCGGCTTCTGGTGTCTCAGTTGGCTCCGGCGTGGGTGTCTCGGTTGGCTCTGCAATTTGCGTCTCGGTCGGCTCCGGCGGCGGAAGAGGCGTGGAAATTGGCACGGTCGTGGTCAACGGGGTAGAAGCCGGTGTCACGAATGCTATCGTGGGAAAGGGAGTAGACGTGACACCGGGGGTGGGAGGCTCCACGCCGGCCGACAACGTGGCGGTTGGGAGCGGGGCTTCTGGGTTGTAGATGGACAGACCAGGCAGAATAACAGTGGTGCTGATGAAGGTAACCACTCCAATGGCGATAAAGATCAACACCATAGCCCATGCTCGCATGATGCGTGCCGTGGCTGTGTCCCGTTCGAGCGTGAACAGGGACATCTTGCGCTCCCGTTGAGCGACCAGCGCGCGTACCACGTAGATGACGACACCGATACCGCACGCGGCATAAAAGACCCAGGCGTACTCGACCAGCCGTTGGAGAAGAATCGTCATAGCGCTCTCAGCACCCCGCGAATGATAGTTTCCAATCGTGGTACCAGCATCCGGCCCGCTTCCAACACCTCCTCGTGGGTCGTCTCCGTTTGCGGCGCACCCTCGACCTGCAGGACGTTGCTAATGCCGGAAAGACCCAGTACCCGCGTGCAGCCGTGCCGGGCGACGGTAGTTTCGGGGACGGTGGACATGCCCACGGCATTCGCTCCGATCAGGCGCAGGAACCGCAGATCGGCCGGCGTCTCGAAACTGGGGCCGGCCAGACAGACGTACACACCTTCTCGTAGAGGCACGTTGGCCTGGGCCGCAACCTGTTTGGCAAGCGCCCGCAACTGGGCATCATAAGCCTCCGACATGTCGGGGAAGCGTGGCCCAAATTCGTCGAGATTGGGGCCGCGCAGCGGGTTCAGCCCCCCCATCCCGAGCAGGTTGATGTGGTCGGTGATGAGCATCACGTCACCTGTGTGGAACTCGGGGTCGAGCCCGCCGGCTGCGTTGGTGAGGATTAGCGTCTCGATTCCCAAAACTTGCATCACCCGCACGGGAAAGGTAATCTCGGCCATCGAATAGCCCTCGTAGTAGTGAGCACGTCCCTGCATCACCATCACGGGTTGCCCTTCCAGATATCCAATGATCAGCCGCCCAGCGTGTCCTTCCACGGTCGCGACGGCAAAGTGTGGGATTTCGTTGTAGGGGATCGCAACGCTATCCTCAATAGCGTCGGCCAGTGGACTGAGACCAGAGCCGAGAATCAGGCCAACCTTGGGTTCAATCTGTGTCCGTCCTCGTATCATTGCAGCAGCAGTCTCAAAGTGTGACTGTGAAAAGAATTCAGGCATCTCTCTTTCCTTTCCTCTCTGACTCTATATCTGGGCCAGCAATTGTTGTTTCTTTGCTTTGAACTCGGCGGCGGTAATCGTGCCCTGCTGGCGCAACTCGTCCAGTTCGGCAATCAGTTCAGGGATATCACCGGCGCTCGTAATATCCGGACTGGCGAGTGTCTCTTTCTGATTGAGCAATTCCTTCTTGAACCCGATGGGGTCAGCGATGTACCGGAAGACATCAATGCCGCTTTCGGAGCCGCTGATGATTTCGATGTCGCCAAAGTTGAGCATGCGCCCCAGCGCCGATTGCTTCATCAGGATGTCATTGATCTTGTCTAGCGAAGTATCCGACACCCGCTTGCTGAACGTTCCCGTGACCTGGAGGACGCGCCGGTTGGTGATAATGTGCTGCTCGTTCAACCACACCTCGATGCGGAGCACGAGGTGAGCGATGGGCGCGAGCAGCAACACGAGACCGAACCACGTCCAGGGCGACAATAGTGTGCCCCCTGCTGCCGAAAGCCCGATGATGACGATAATGATCGCAGCGTCAATCAGAATTGTGGGCAATAACGTGATCCAGTGGTCGCGGGTGATGCGCACGATGCGTTCATTGCGTGCCAACAGTTTCTCAACATAACTCATTTTGTGCCTCCTGTATAATTTGAGATTTGTTGATTTGAGATTGACGGATTTACCACAAACAGCGCAAACTCGATCTCTAAATCTTCAATCCGTAAATCCTCGATTCCCTCATCTACGCTCGCGGATGAGCCTTGTCGTAGGCCTCTCGTTTGCGCCGGGTGGAAACTTGAGTATAGAGCTGTGTACTAGAGATGCTGGCGTGGCCCATCAATTGCTGGAGTTCGCGTAATCCTGCCCCGCCGTTGAGCATGTGAGTGGCGAAGGAGTGACGCAGTGTGTGAGGTGTAACCTGACATTCGATACCGGCGGCTGTGGCGTATTTTTTTACGATCTGCCACAACCCCTGCCGGGTCAAGGGTCGCCCTCCCCGGTTGTTGACGAACAATGCTGTCTCCTCCCGTCCCCGCAGCAGCCCGGCGCGGCCATCCTCGAGGTAGGCGCTGAGCGTTTCCTGTGCTCGTTCGTGCAACGGCAGGATACGCTCCTTGTTCCCCTTGCCCACACAGCGCACCGTGCCGGCCTCCAAGTCCACTGCATCTATCTTGAGGCCGATCACCTCACTAGCCCGCATGCCGGTCGCGTACATCAACTCGAGCAGAGCACAATCCCGCAGTGTTCTGGGTGTCTCTGACTTGGCCGGCTCTGCCAGCAGGCGCGCCATCTGTTCAGGGCTGAGGGGACGCGGGAGGGGCTTTTCCACCACGGGCGAATCCACAGCGGTAGTGGGGTCGTCTGGGAGCACGCCATCGGCCATCAAAAAATGGAAAAATGACTTGACAGATGCAACCTTGCGGGCCACTGTCGAGGGAGCATATTCGCGTTCTTTCAGGTACAGGATATAGTCCAGGATGTGGGCCCGGCTCACATCCTGCCACGAAGAAACGCCCGCGCCTGCCAGATAGGTCAGGAACTGGACGAGGTCGTTGCGATAGGCCGCGATGGTATGTTTCGAGTACCCCTTCTCCACCGTCAGAAAGCGGAGAAATTCTTCAATCTGCGTCTGCATCACTTTTTCCTCTTTCAAATCTCCAAATCTCAAATCCGTAAATCTTCAATTTCCTCCACCCCAATGTCATCAAGAGATGAGAACCAGACCTGCCAGGTTTTATGAGGCACTT
>CAYQTW010000120.1:1278-8965 GCA_964420485.1 uncultured Anaerolineales bacterium | reverse complement strand
CTCTACGAACTCGTAGCAGTAGGATGGAACAGCGGTCACGGTGACAGTCTCACCGTACTGGTACTCGCCTTCTGGCTCGGGCCATTCTTCCTCCACCTCGACCTCTCCTCCCTCAGGAGGTACAGGGTCACTGATCGTCATGGTGAACGTCACCAGGTCAAAGGTGGCTACCACCGTCTTGTCCGTGTCCATCTCAACGTCTGTAACCGCGTCCGGGCTCACCAAGTCGCCACTCCAACCGGCGAACACCGAGTTTGCATCAGCCGTAGCGGTTATGGTAGCCAGCGTGCGGCACGGCGTATAGACACCGGCCCCCTCGACAGTGCCACTTCCACGGCCGGCCGTGAGCAGCGTCAGCGTAAAGGGCGGCCCGTGGGAAACGGCAACCACCGTGTGCGGGCCATCCACCGGAACGATCAAGACGGGATCGTTGCCCTGGGACACGGTATCGAGTACCCAGTCGGTCAAACTGCAACAGTCACCGACAGTCTGAAGCGTCACCGTGCTGGCTGCCGTGGGAATGTTGAACATCTCAGTCGCGCCGGGCGCGACGACCTCGGTGGTGATGTCGTACGTCACCGAGATTGTGTAGCAGTCATCCGAAGTCACCGTCAGAGGGTACTCCTGGGGCACTTCCACAAAGGTGGCGGTGACGACCTTGGGGTCGTTCATGTGGATAGCGATGGGGTTGGTCGTGGTCAACGCCGGATCGACGTCGCCACTCCAGTGATCGAACACCCACCAACCTTCATTATTGGCAGTCATGGTGACCCAGGTGCAGCAGTCATAGTGTCCCCCGTCTGGGTCCAACGTGACCGTGCCCGTGCCTACTGTGTTGACCGTCAGGTCAAAGGGCCCACGCGGGTTGCAGGTGGCCTCCACTCTGACGTCCTCTCCGTAATCCGCCATCATCAGGCTGGCGGGGTTGTCCGTGATAACCTCATGTCCCACGACTTGCCATTGGACGAACTCACAGCAGTCGCCTTCGATAGCCGTCAGTTCAGCGCCACCAACGTCGGGGAAAGCCTGTTCCCCAGCCACAGGGATGAGATAGTCAGTGCCTCCCACCGTGACCGTGACGGGGCAACATTCCCCCGCGGCCACCGTCAGTGTGTAGGCTGCGGCCGGCGCCGCCTTCAGATCCAGGCAGGTCAGTGCCTCGGCCTGTCCTTCTCCGTCCTCGTACCAGGGCCAGGAATTCAGCCAAGGTCCTGTCGTGCCACATTTTCGAACTGTTGCCCGCTCGCCATTGACGTAAAACGCGATTGGCATACCCCGCTCCATGTAGGCGCCTTGAACTTCTAGTTTGGCATCAAAGATGCCGGGGCCACCAAACTCTCCTTCCACGGCGGTAGTGATCGGGTTGTTCTCATCGAATTCCACCCAATTATTACCCGAGTCGTCCTCGGCGCGAATCACTGCTCCCGCCGGAACCAGGCTGTCATCAAGGTAGAACACACCACCGTAGAACTTGTGGGGCAACGCCTGCCCCACGTCTGCCGAGGCTGGCTGCATCGAAGATAGCACGACGAGCAGCACCGCCACGGGGAGGGCAAACGCCAGACCAGCGAACCAGTGTTTTCTGTTTTTCATGATCTTGTCTCCTCCTAAAACTTTGGGGGAGGGGGAGCTGCTCCCCCTCCCCCTGTGTGGTTCTGTGTGACCAGTCGCTCTATCTGGTGCTATTTAGGCGGCATTGGTGGGTTGCCGGTAAAGAAGAGCGGTGCGATCTCAAAGCCACCCAACGCGCCATCGGTCTTCATGTAGACCCAGTAAGCCTCACCGGTGGCCATCTCCAAGTCAGCATCAGCAGCATTCTGGATGGTCACGGCGGGGGCGGGCCAGCCTTTGTCTATCTGCCCCGGCATGGGCGGGTCAACGATCATTGACGCACCATTGTACCCATACGTCCAGTCAATGATCGAGTCCAGAGCATCCTCGACCTTCATGTAGGCCTCGTCCTCGCGCTTCGCCGTCTGCAGATCCCAGTCGTCCGGATCTGCGACGGCCCAGCGGCCCTGGTCGGCAACGGTGTTGGTGTAGACCCTGTCTATACCAAAGGCGGAGCCGATCAAGTTCCAGCCAGCCTTGAGGTCGTAGGCGGGAAGGTTGGCAGCAATCACATTGTCATAGATCACGGGGAAGCGGGTAGCTTCCTTCATCTTGATGAGATAGCCGTGGACGGCCAAGAGCTCATCTTGTGGAGTGCCGTCAATGGGATCCCAGACCTTGTTCACGTTGTCGTACTGGTAGGCGACTTCCCACTTGGGATCGGTGTCTACCATCATAAAGGTGCCCAAGTCGCAGATCTCTTCGAGATCGTCGGCCCCGGTTTCCAGCGGCAGCGGGACGGCCAGTGTGTTCCAGCCGGCCTGCAGTTGCAGGCTGTCAGAGCCGTAGGCGCGGATGTGCTGGTAGGGCAGGTCACGCAGGGCGTCAGCGTGTACGCTGAGCCAGGGGTTGTAGAACGTGCCCTTGCTCACGGCGTCGCCGTAGCCTTGCGCCTCGCTGCGCTGGTCCAACTCGTGGTTGCAGGCCTCAGGCCCCGTGCTCGGGCCACCGCTCGGCTCGACCATCGCACCATCCATACCCCAGTAGTTCTCCTTGGCGTTAAAGGTCACTTCCGTGCCATATCCAAATTCCTTATGTGCAGCCCAGTTCTTTACGCCCCAGGAGTCGTTGCCGTAGACGTCGTTGTACTTGAAGATGACGTCAACCTCCTTTGTGCCGGTTACCGCCTCGGTAAAGTCAAGTGTATCCCGCCCGGCTTCATCGGCCATGTTGGACAGGCCAAAGACGCCGTTGTCAAGGATCTCGTTCCACAGGATCCTGATGCCACAGTCAGCGGCATACTGGTCCAGCCAGATGCCGGCGTGGACGTTGTCCTCGATCAGGTTGTCGTGGATGTAGAGGTGCTCTTCTTTACACTCCACCACGCCGGGGTCAGTGCTCACTATCTGGATGCCAGAGTCATCGCCGCCACCCCAGGGATCAAAGCACCCGTCGTCGCCCGTCCAGCCAGCATCGCCCGTGGGGTCACCGTTGGTGTAAAAGTGGTTGTCGCTGATCTCGAGCATCTTGTCGGTGCGGTTGATGCCATCACAGATTTTGATGCTGCCGCAGCACTTGAGACCTGTGCCGACAAAGCCGTCATCGTCGTTGTCGTAGACCTCGTTGCTGTCCACCCAGACGGAGGCACTGTAAACATCGATGCCATCATCCGCGTTGGCGTGGATGTGGTTGCCGCGGACGTCAATGCGAGCGTCGGGGCAGGTGTAGGTACCGGTGGCGTAAAAGACGGCAACGTAATCGCCGTCCGTAAAGCGCTCTGTCACCGTAATGTCGAGGGTCGCCGTGGGGCTAACCCACTTGGTGGCGCGCCCGGTGGTGCTAGTATTGATGTGCCCAGACCAGCCGGTGCTCAAGTTGACCAGTTTTACTGCCTTGCTGCCAGCATTGTCGATTGCATTGACAATGCTCTCATTTCCGGCAGGGTAAGCACCGGGAAGGAATGTAATGTTCCTGGTGACGATATTCGTGCCGGTAAGTATGCCCCAGCCCTCCACCGTGGAACTGTAGACGGGCGTGGTGCTACACTTGTCACTTGTTGGCTTGACATAGACGCCATCCTTACCACCCTCAACGGTAAAGCCTTTGAGAGGATTCGAAGGCCCGGCTCCTGGCACATCAAACTCTGACTCACCCAGGGTGACGCCACCGGCTGTGATATCAATCACATTGTGAAGAGCGTCAAAGCCCACGATTGTGGTGCTCAAAGGCCCATCTGTCGAGCCCACGATCAAGCCGGGGGTGTCCATATCCAGGTAGCCTATGCTCCAGGTGGCAGCAGTGTCCGTATTGGTGTACACGCCCGGATCAACCTCGATGACAGCGCCGACAGCGACGCCACCAAGGGCTTCAGCATTCTCAACGAAAGCGCAGTCGTTTCCTGTCGCCTTCGGATCTGCCGGATCGCAGACGTCCCTAAAGTCGGGGCAGTCTTCGAACATGTTCCAGGCAGCCTCATTGGCATAGTCCCCGTGGTTCAACCAGACCTCGTCGGCCGCGTACACTGCTTCCTCGATGGTTTCAAAGCCGCCAATGTACTCGAAGCGGTTGTAGCCACAGTGGGCCAGTGGGACCTGGTACTTGCGCCAGAGCCGCACCGCCAATGGCGGTTCGATTGAGCCACAAGCCCACTCGGGACCCATTTGATCAGGAGCGCCGATATTCCCAAAGCCGTACTCCTCGTCACTGCCCACGAGTACACATACCGTACCCTCGTCGGCGGGGTTAACGAGCCCGGCGTTCTCGTGGCCGATGTTTACCGACGGCGGCCCCCATATATCTATCCGGATCCACCTGCCGGCGCCAAACTCGAACTCGGCTGGCGGCTGAAAGGTGACCTGCCGCTCATCCAGGAACGCGCCTGACTCATTTGCCGTGAGGATCTGCTGAATGTCCTCAAACTCGGCAAAGTTCCCCCCTCCGAGGTCAGTCGGCGTGAACACTTTGGTAAAGCTCGTATCCGGGTCATCATCGTCCCAAAGTCCAGCCTTACCGGGACCTATAGGCTGCGGATCAGCAGCCGATACCTGCACGTACGCGACCGGGGTAGAAGAATACAGGCCTCCTGGTACTCCGCCTTCTCCCATCAGGTTAACAGCGAAATCATCGTCGAACGGCACCCAAGGAGGGCCATCAAAGGACACAGAATCAGTGGGTTGTTGCGAGGCGCCGGGGAGCCAGGTGGTATCCGCATCAGGCCACCAAGTCCACAGGGTCTGCCCCGCCACAAAGTCCGACTTTAGCTGGTATATGAGCACATAGTGTGCGCCAGCCTTGGCATTGGGCGGGTCAATGTACAACTCTGCGCTACCAAGTACGACCGTTGGGCCTTCAGGGTCAGCGCTCACCGGCACCACAACCAGGGCCAGCGCCATCGCTACCAGCGTGAGTGCGTTCAATACCCAATTAAACTTTCTCATTTTTGTTTCCTCCTAATTGTTTATTCAAGATTATCTTTTGCCATCTGTGGCTTAACCGTGATGTTGGCAGCCACGCCCTTCTGGTCTCTCAATACTCTCTCAGGAATCACACCATAGAACCTCCTTTGCCTATCTTGCTACGTGCAAACCCTATACGTAACCAGACGTTCAAGTAAGGCGCCGGTGAGCGCCGAACTCACACCATATAACTGTATAACGCAGGTGATGACCGGGAGATACGGGCAGTACGGAAGGTGGTCAAATTTTAACCTTTTGTTAGTATATCATAGCAGGGAGCAAATGTCAAATCAGTTGATTGGAGATTTGTCGCCGCGTAGAGCCGCACCGGCCTGGAAGAGCCGGTGCTGGATTTTCCCCCCCAGCACCGCCTGTTTACGGCGGTGCTGTCGCCGCGTAGAGCCGCACCGGCCTGGAAGAGCCGGTGCTGGATTGCTTTCTGACCCAGCACCGCCTGTTTACGGCGGTGCGTCGCCGCGTAGAACCGCACCGGCCTGGAAGAGCCGGTGCTGGATTTCCCCCCCCCAGCACCGCCTGTTTACGGCGGTACGTCGCCGCGTAGAACAAGCGGCAGGTACAGGCGCTTGACGTTCACCCAGGCTGTCGCCACCAACGTGGTGGTTATGCCATACTGGTCGGTGACGAGAGCCACGTTCTCGATCCTGGCACTCCCCTGCTCACTGACGGTGGCCTGGAAGGTGATCGTGATCGCCTGGTTGGGCGTGACTGTGCCTGTCCAATGAATCCCATCCACATCAGTAAGCACCCCTGACGTCGTCCGGGCGCTGCCAGAGACGTAGGTGACTCCGGTAGGGATGTGATCCAAGAACAACGTGTCCGCTGAGCCTGTGAGTCCACTGTTGAACAGTATGATCGTGTAGGTCAACACATCATTCGAGTCAACCTGCTCCGGGTTGACCATCTTGCGTGAGGGAGACAGGTCTACTTTGGTCCACTCGTCCGCGCCCAGGTCAAAACCGGTTCTGAGGGGCCGGGGATCGCCATCTATGTCGCTGCTCACTCCCGCGTTCACGCCCTGGTCAACGGCGGCCGAGGTCTCTGCGATGTGATAGTCTCCCGCGTCGGGGGCCACAAAGGCCGGGTCTCCAGCGTGGTCATTGTCGTGGTAGACTGTGCCCTGGCCGGCCAAATTGATGGTGTTGGCCCACAACGTGCTTTCCAGCGTGGCCGTTGTGCCAGCGGCGGCGCAAAGACCCATGGCATGGCCGGCCAGGATGGTATTGGTGAGAGCAATACTGCCAGAAGCGAGATTGATCCCGACGCCATCGCCGGCGCCATTGTTTCGGGCCAGTGTAGTGTGCAGCAGCCGGGACACGCTGGCCCAGACGTACAACCCGCCGCACGATACGTGAGCCTGGTTGTCGACCACGATCGTGTTGGTCAGCATGGCGGCGCTTTCGTAGAGATACAACCCGCCACCGTAATCAGCAGTGTTGGTAATGACCATATTCCTGTTGAACATGGCGGTAGCATTAAAGAGCACGAAGCCACCGCCGTATTGTCCTGCGGCATTGCCCGAGACCATGTTCCCATCAAGCATAGCCTGGTTTTCCTGGAGGCACAGCCCGCCGCCGAATTGATTGGCCACGTTGCCCAGAACCATGTTCCCGCTGAGTGTGGCATCGCTGTGCCGCAGATACAATCCGCCGCCCGACTCGGCGCTGTTGCCAGAGACCGTGTTGCACGTGAGGCTGCTATCATTGGAATATAGGTAAACCCCACCACCATAGACGGCTTCGTTACCGGCGACCGTGTTTCCATCGAACACAGCATTGTCGCCTTTGTAGATGTACAGCCCGCCGCCGTTGTAGGAGGCACTGTTGGTGGTCACGATATTCCCGCTGAACGTGGCGTCGCTTTCGTGCAGGCGCAGCCCACCGCCCCACTCGGCGGTGTTGGCCGCGATGGTATTACCCGTCAGCGTGGCCCGGCTGTTCCACAGGAATAGCCCCCCGGCAGTATTACTGAATACCCAGTTATTGCTGATAATGGCCATGGCACCGATGACATACACTCCACCGCCGACATCGTTACCCCACGGGTCGCCGCCCAGCCCCTGTGCGTCACCGCCGGTGATACGCAGCCCTTCAATCGTGGGGCTAATATCGCCGGTGATGTAGAGCACCCGCCCCTCCCCCTCCGCGTCTAGCGTAGTGGGATAACTGGTGGGGTTGGATGTGGTCCAGTCGGCTGTGGTGTAGCCGCCTCGGATAGTCACCGTCTTGCTGAGGTAGACCACCTGGATAACGCCCGCGCGGGCACTGACGCCGGTGTAGACGCCGGTCGCCACGCGGATCTCGGCGCCATCGTCGGCCGCGTCCACGGCTGCCTGGATGGTGTCGTGGTCACATCCGCCGCTCAGGCACACGGTGATGACGTTACCCCCCCCGCCCCCCCCTACTGGGGGGGGGGAAGAGGGAGAGGCAGGCGCAGCAGTAACCGGTGCGGGTTGGCCGTTCAACAACCACAACAGGACCAATGCCAGGCCCCCGCCCAGCGCCAGCGCGAGGCCGGCTCTGATTGCCAGGCGTTTCATTTTCTCTCCTTACACAACAACGAATTTAGAAAAAAGCGAATTCAGAACAGAGAATTCGTTCCCTCTTAAATTCGTTCCTTTCCCAATTCGTTGTCGTGTCCGCAGAACACAACAACAAATTCAG
>CAYQTW010000120.1:0-1178 GCA_964420485.1 uncultured Anaerolineales bacterium | reverse complement strand
AACACAACAACGAATTCAGAATACAACGAATTTGGAGCGGATTGAGCGCAAGAAATTCGTTCCTTTCCCAATTCGTTGTCGTGTTTCGGCAAAGGTTGTTCATCTGAAAAACGGTGACCGCTCCACGCGCCACAGTCCATAGAGACCGAACAGCGCGACCAGGCCACCGACGGCATAGCCCTCCAGGACGGAAGCCTGGGTGACGAAGGTGGCCAGAAGACCCAGGATGAACGAGATGACGTAAAGGGCCAGCACCGCCTCGCGCTGGGTCAACCCGGCTGCCACCAGGCGGTGCGAGATGTGATCCCGGCCCGGCGTGGTGGCCGGGTTCAGGCGCCGCCGCAACCGCGAGATGATGACCAGCGTGGTGTCAAAGATAGGCAAGCCCAGCACGAGCGCCGGCACCATCCAGGTGACAAAGGTGACGTTGTCCGGGAAACGCAGTTTGATGCCGATAGCGGCCAGGATGAAACCGAGGAACAATGATCCCGAGTCCCCCATAAAAATGTTGGCCGGGTTGAGATTGTAGAACAGGAAACCCAGGCAGGCGCCCAACACGGCGATGGAGAGCGCGCCGACCAGGTACTGCCCGCTGAAAGAGCACATCAGGGCAAAGTAGGCGGCCGCGATGGCAGAGACCCCGCCGGCCAGGCCGTCCATGTTGTCGAGAAAGTTGATCGCGTTGGTGATGTACCCGACCCACAACACTGTCGTGACCAGGTTCAGGATCGGGTTGTGGAATGTGCCGACGTAGATGCCGCTGGCATAGAGCAGTAGCCCGGCAAGCGTTTGGCCGAGCAGTTTGACCAGCGGGCGCAACCCCCAGCGGTCGTCTATCAGGCCCATGAAGGAGACGCCTGTGGCGCCGACGAGGATGACCCCGAACTGGGCAAAGTTGCGCCGCTCTCCCAGGATAAAGGCGGCGACGATGACGGCCAGGTAGATGGCCACACCTCCCATGCGCGGAACGGGGCGATGGTGGATCTTGCGCGCTGCTGGCTCGTCCATCACGCCTATCCGTGGGGCCAGCCACCGAGCCGCAGGCGTCACACCGATAGCCAGCACCAGCGCGCCGGCAAAGACGAGGATGTAGACAGTCATGGTTGTGCTCCTCTGACGTCGAATCCTGATTGGCCGACAAATTTAACATTCGGACGCAGATTGACGCAGATTCACGC
>CAYQTW010000119.1:0-8989 GCA_964420485.1 uncultured Anaerolineales bacterium | reverse complement strand
GGAAGGATTACTGGCAGGGATCGAACTGGGCCTGGAGCCAAAGTTCAGCAGTGCGGGATTGCGTCTCTTGCCCGAGATGTACAAGATCAAGGACGTAGACGTTCTGCGGGCGATTCACGAAGGGCTAAAGACGGTGGCGGCGGTGGAAGAGTTGCGTCCTATCTACCAGCCGGCGTAGCGGATCGTGGATTTCAGCCATCCGCCCTACCCTGTTGGCGCTGCACCGATGCGCGTCTTTCTGGTCGCCATCGTCATCGTCTACGCCACGATCGGCGTTCTCTACGCCGCGCTCACCCCCACCTGGCAGGTGCCCGACGAACCCGCCCATTACAACTATATCCGGGCGCTGGCCGAGGGCCGGGGTTTCCCTGTCATTGAGCCCGGCGACTATGACCAGGCGTACTTGAGCCGCCTCACGGCGGAACGCTTTCCGCCGGAATTGTCCATCGAACCGGTAGAGTACGAGGATCACCAGCCGCCACTCTACTATTTGCTGGCGATGCCGGTCTACCTGCTCTTCGATGGCGAGGTGTTGCCATTGCGGCTAATCTCTGTGACGCTGGGTGTACTGCTGCTGCTGGTCGCCTTTGGGACCGTGCGGGCGATCTTTCCCACGCGGCCCGAACTGGCCCTGATGGTCGTGGCCTTTATCGCTTTTATCCCCCAGCACGTGGCCATGACCGCCGGGGTGAACAATGACACGCTGGCGGAACTGGTCGCGGGAGGGACGCTGTGGGCGTTGGTGGTCTACGTCGGCGGGAGGGGCGACAGGCCGTGGCCGGTCGGGTTGCTGCTGGCGATGGCGCTACTGACCAAGACGACAGCCTACGCCGCCGTGGTAATGGCTGTGGTCGCGGTGCTGATGCGCTGGCGGCGCGAGCACCGGACGTGGAGATGGGCAGCGGGGCAATTGGCCTGGATGCTCGTTCCGGCGCTGCTACTCTCCGCGCCCTGGTTCATCCGCAACTGTTGCACCTACGGCTGGCGTGACCCGCTGGGATTGGCGCGGCACAACGAGGTCGTCGTAGGGCAGATGCGCACGAGCGAGTATCTGGCGCTCTACGGCTGGGCATCTTATTGGGAACGGGCGTTGAGATTCACCTTCCAGAGTTTCTGGGGGCAATTCGGCTGGATGGGCGTAGTGCTCCCGGCCCGCATCTACCAGGCCCTGGCCCTGCTCTCTGTCCTCCTGCTCGGCGGCTTTATCATCCATCTCCTCCCAAAGCGCCAGTCCCCTAGTCCCCCAGTCCCTCAGTCCCCCAATCTCCTGGCCCTTTTCGCCGCCCTCACCTTTTTCTCCTTCGTGTGGTACAACCTGACCTTTGTCCAACACCAGGGCCGCTATCTCTTCCCGGCCCTCATCCCCATCGGGACGGCATCTGCCCTGGGACTGAGTGCGCTGGTGATAATCCTGCCCCGACGATTGCGCCCCTGGGCGATAGCCGCCCTCTTTGCCGGGCTGGCGGCGCTGGACGTGTACTGTCTGTTCAAATTTATCATTCCTTTTCTGACGAGGTGACCAATGGAAAAACTCGTAACCGGGTTGACAGGTAAAGTAGAGACAATCGTGACCGAGGCGGACACGGCTGAACATTTGGGCTGCGGATTGGTGCCCGTTTTCGGCACGCCCGCGCTGGTGGGGCTGATGGAGGGCGCGGCGGTGCAGGCGTTGACAGATCACCTCCCGCCGGGCCAGACCTCTGTGGGCGGGCGGATAGACGTCCGCCACCTGGCCCCCACGCCGGTGGGGATGCGCGTCCATGCCCGCGCTGAACTGCTGGAGGTGCAAGGTCGCCGGTTGATGTTCCGCGTCGAAGCGTGGGACGAGGCGGAGCAGATCGGGAAGGCCACTCACGAGCGATTCGTCATTGATAAAGAGCGATTCGTCGCCCATGCAAGGGCCAAAACGGCACCGACTGACCTTGCATAGGCGCCCTATTTGCAGTATAATGCGTGGCTGAGAGAAATCGTTGAGAGGTCAGTAAAGTATGCCGCTGTACGAGTATCAATGTGAGACTTGTGGTGTGCGGTTTGAACGCCGCCAGCACATAAACGACGAGCCGATAAAGGTCTGCCCCGAGTGCGGGGGTGAGGTGCATCGCCTGATCCAACCTGTCGGGATCATTTTCAAAGGCTCTGGTTTTTACGTCACTGACAACCGAGCCAAATCTTCCACCTCGGGGACGAAGAGCACCAAAAAGCCGTCGAAACCGTCCGAGGAGAGCAAAACCACCGGCGAGAGCAAGACCGAAAGTAAAGCCAAGAGCGAATAGCCAACTGCACATACAAAAAACGGGCGTGGCTCACGTAGTCACGCCCGTTTTTTCCCCTTACCGCCCTCGCTACAACTGAAACCCCCCGTCGGCGCGGATAATCTTTTGGCTATAATCAATCACGTAGGTGAACAGTTCCTCTTTCAGCCGGCGCCATTCATCAGAGGCAAGGACCTGTTCTAGGCTCTCCAGGTCTTGGGCAATACCGCCCATGAGAATCTGCGGGCGGTTGCCGTAGGCAGTGTACCAGGCGTCGGTGGGTCGCACCCCCAGTGCGGCCATCCCGGGCCCGAACTCGTGTACGACGAACTCGAAATACTCGCCTTCGTAACCAGATCGGATGTTCCAGAACATTAAGAGTTTGACCATTAACCAATCCTTAACCTTCCCGCAAGCTAGAGCGGCCGCTCAAAGCATCAGGGCGCTCAGGTGGAGCTTGCGGGAAGGTCTCGTTTATGGACATCCCAGCGCGGCCATCGCCTGCTCACCCTGGAGGCGCCAGTTTGACGGCGGGTCCAAAGCCAGGAAACTGCTGTACGCATCGCAGGCACTCGTCGTATCGCCGCTCTGGGCAAAAGCTCCTCCCAATGCATAGTACGCCTGTGGCGAATCCGGCATCTGCTCGATGGCCTGTTGCAACGTCTCGATGGCAGCCGCATGATCTCCCTGCTGAATGTAGACGTTTCCCAGGCCAATGAGCGCTTCGGGCATGTTCTCCTTCAACTCTAGCGCGGCCTTGAACTCGGCGACTGCTTGCCCCAAGAGTTGTGGATCTGGTGGAGTCGCAGGGTCGGCGGCCGGGAGCGCCAGGACGAGATACACAGCGCCTAATTGGTAGTGCGTGTCGGGGTCATTGGGGTCCAATTCCAAGGCGGCCTGGAATTCGGCGACGGCCGCGTCAGGCTGTTGCAACTGAAAGTAGGTCACACCCAAATTGTGGTGCGCGGCGCCGTTGTCGGGGTCGAACGCGATCACCGTGCGAAACTCGTCTGCCGCCTTTAACAAGTCGCCGGTGCGGTTGTAAGCCTGCCCCAACGAGAAGTGAGCCTCACTGTTATCCGGGTCCGCCTCGGCCGCGGTCTCCAGGTCGGCGATGGCTTCAGCGTACTCGCCCGCCTCCAGGTGGGCGAGTCCCGACTCCAGCAGGCTTTCCTTCTCTGTCTCTGTAGCTCCTCCCCCACAGGCAACCAGCACTAGCGCGAGCAATGTAATTATGAGCAAGTAGAATTTCCACATTTTATCCTCCATTTAGTTGCTTGGGTTCCAGAACGATGACCTGTGTTCCTTCCGCCAGATTGGCCCGGCTGATTTTGAGTGTCTCCTGGCTATCTATCTTTTCCAACCCCATCTCTTTCAAAAAGCGTCCCAGGGTGCCCAGTTTGGTTTTTAGCCCTCGCACCTTGTAGTACATTGGAATGACGATGGAGGGTTCAAAGAGGCTGATGACTTCGGACGCCTTGGCCGGGGTCAGGCTCCCGCCGCCTCCCACCGGTACCAGCAGGATGTTTACGCTGCCCAACCCTTCCACCTGGGATTGGGTAGGCACGTGCCCCAGTCGCCCCAGGTGACACACGGTCAGACCGCCAAAGTCAAAGGTAAAGATAGTGTTCAAGCCGCGCAATGCTCCCCGTTTGCCATCGGCAAAGGTGGGGATGCCGGTGATGAACACGTCACCAATTTCGTACTCGCCGGGGCCATCCAGGAGTTTGCAAGGCCCCCGCACGCCGGATGTGTAGCGGCACTGGGGATCGTCGTAACTCACGGTGACGACGTGGGCGCGGGAGCGAGGATACGTGAGGCCGGCGTCGGGGGGATAGGGGTCGGTCACGACGGATGCCAGGCCCCGTTCGCTCAGCCGGAAGCAAGTTTGTCCATACCAGGTAATTTCCATACGCAAATTATACCGTGAAACCAGATTCAGGGCAACAACACGCAACAGTCAACTTGTCCTACTCCCGCCACTGTTGGGTGAGGGCCACCTGCGCGGCGTAATCGGCCACCTGGCGCTCAATCTCCGCCTCGTCCCAGCTCAGGCACGGGGCCATCAGTCCGGCCACGGCGCGGGATCGCTCTAGCCCCCCGTTCCACGCCTCATAGATGATGTGGGTGCGGCGGATGAGCACGTCGCACAGCGTCAGCGCCATCTCGTGCTGCACGGCGTAAAGAGGTTCCGCCATCAGATAGGGCAGTTCCGGCGCGAAACGTTTACCCAAGGCGGGGTTCTCTTCCGCATAAGCCAGCACCCACGCGGCATTGTCTCCGTAGGCCTCCGCCAGGTGCTTGCTCACCGGTTCGTCCACGCTGCTCACTGGCACGCGCTCGATCTGCGCGCCCTCCAGTGGCTCTTTGGTGCGACATTCAGATTGGGCGTGGACGCCAAACTCCTGCGCTAATCTTTTCTCGACATAGTCGGTCAGATGCTCACCCATCAGCCGCTGAATGGTCAATTTGCCGCCGGTGATGGTGACGAGGCCAGATTTGTTCTCCATAATCACGTGCTTGCGGGAGAGCGCGGACGGGCTGCCGGGGGCGGACACAAGCGGACGCAGGCCGGCAAAGGTGCTGATGATGTCGTCGTGTTTGATCTGCACGCCAGGGAAGGTGTATTGCACTGCCTCCAGCAGATATTCGACGTCGTCGAGCGTGGCAGCAGGATTGTCCAGGTCGCCCTGATAATCGGTGTCAGTGGTGCCGATGAGGGCAAAGTTGCCCCAGGGGATGAGAAAGACGTGGCGGCCGTCGTGGACACCAAAGATGACGGCGTGCTGGCTGTTCAGTCGCGCGCGGGGGATGAGCAGGTGAATCCCTTTGGTCGGGCGAATCATTGGCCTGGCGTCCCGCTCGTCCAGTTCGCGCACGCTGTCCGTCCAGATGCCGGTGGCGTTGACGACGATCCGCGCCCGCACCTCGATCTCTCGCCCGCCCACTTGATCCACGACGTGAGCGCCGACGATGCGCCCCCCGGCTTTCATCAGCCCGGTCACGCGGGCATGATTGACCACTACCGCGCCGTGGAGGTGGGCAGCCTTGACAGTCGTCAACGTCAGGCGGGCATCGTTCACCTGGGCGTCGTAGTAGCGGGCGGCGCCGAGCAGTCCCCGGCCGGCGACCAGCGGCTCGCGCCGTTGCACCTCCGGCGGGTGCAGCCAGCGGTGGCGCTGGACGTTACGGAAGAGGCTCAACCCATCGTACATCGTCATCCCGACGCGGAGTTTCCAGGGCGCCGGTTTCTGCCCCCGGTAGAGCGGGTAGAGAAAAGCCAACGGGCGCACCAATCGGGGAGCGATCTTGCGCATTAGACGCCGCTCGCTGCAAGCATCGAACACTAATTTGAATTCGCCGTACTCCAGGTAGCGAAAGCCGCCGTGGATGAGCCGCGTGGAACGGCTGCTGGTGCCATTGCCAAAATCGTCTTTCTCAACCAGGGCGATGTGGAAGCCGCGCATTGCCGCATCGCGGGCCACCGCCGCGCCGGTGATGCCGCCGCCGACGATCAGCAAATCGAACTCTTCCTGGGCCAGGCGTCCCACGTTCTCCCGGCGGATGGCAGCAGAGAAGGAGCCAAGTTCTTCCATTGTCGTCTTCTTCAAACGCGGGTTGTTACGTCACAATGGCCTCAAACGGGCAGGCCGGCAGACAGGCCATACAGCCATAGCAAAGGTTTCCATCAATGAACGGCGGTTCTCCCGGATCTATGGCGATGATGGCCTTGGTCCGACACACCTTGCGCGCCACACATTTACGACAGGCCTGACAGCGGCTCTCGTCCACGTGGGGAATCTTGGATGGAGGCGGATGATCAGGCATGCCCTTTCGTAGAGGAATATTCCTCCAGGAACTTGATCCCCTCCATCGCCGCCATCGCGCCGGCGCCGGCCGCGATCACCACCTGGCGATAGCGGGGGTCCTGCACATCGCCCGCCGCAAAGACCCCCGGCACACTGGTGCGCTGGTGCCTGTCCGTGACGATGTAGCCGGCCTCGTCCAATTCGACCTGACCGGCAAACATCTCTGTTCCAGGCACCATCCCAACGTAGATGAACACACCGTCGGTCTCAATGACCGACGTCTCCCCGGTTTTCACGTTACGTACCCGCACGCCGGTCACAGTCTGCTGGCCCAGGATCTCGTCCACCACGCTGTCCCACACGAAACGCATCTTTGGATTCGCAAAGGCTTGTTCCTGGTTGATCTTGGTCGCCCGCAGCTCATCGCGCCGGTGGATGACGATCACCTCGCTGGCGAAGCGGGTGAGAAAGATAGCCTCAATGATGGCGCTATCCCCTCCGCCGACCACCACGGCCTTCTTGTCTCGATAGAAGAAGCCGTCGCAGGTCGCGCAGGCGGAGACGCCCCGTCCGAAAAACTTGTCCTCGCCGGGCACTCCCATGCGGCGTGGGACAGCACCGGTGGCGACGACTACTGCCTGTGCCCTATACGTCGTCCCGTATGTGTGGATGGTAAAAGGCCTGGCCGAAAAGTCCACCGCCGTCACGTTGTCCAACTCGATCCGGACGCCAAATCGCTCGGCCTGACCTTGAAACCGCTGGGCCAGTTCCTGGCCTGCAATCCCATCGGGGAAACCGGGAAAATTCTCCACAATGTCGGTATTCGCCAGCTGCCCACCGAGGAGGGAACCGGTCAGCACCAACGTCTCGATTCGGGCGCGCCCGGCATAGATAGCGGCGGTCAGGCCGGCCGGCCCACCGCCGAGGATGATCAGGTCGTAGACGTGATTATCCTTGTCCGCGTCCGAACGGGGACGGGGATGTGCTTCTTGTTGTGTCAATTTGAAGTCAAACATATTGTAAATACCTCGATGAAACAAATCGCGGGAGGGCTTGGAACCAAGCCCTCCCACCGTACTATTCCCGTATCCGGACCAGCACGTCCGATTCATCCATAATGATGTAATCCACGCCTTCTAGCCGGATCTCTGTTCCACTGTATTTGGGAAAGACGACCTTGTCGCCGACGGCTAAATCGGTGGTCATCTCCTCCTCGTCTCCCACAGCCTCAATGACACCTTGCTGTGGTTTTTCCTTGGCCGTATCGGGCAATACCAATTTACCTCCGGCAATGGTTTGCTCTACGTCCAGGGGTCGAATGAGCACTCGCGCTCCCAAAGGTTCGATGTTCATAATCTGGATACCTCCTGATAGTATTATTTAACCCTGGGGGTATCTCCCCAAAAGGTAACTACCCAGCAAGGTGGTCGTAACACAGAGGTTACGGAGAAGACACAGAGATTCGCAGAGAAACGAGGATATGAGATTGTGCCAATGGATTTTTTGTCCTGGGCGTCGTTTGGCAGGGGGATATCCTCTCTTTTTTCTCCGTGAAACTCTGAACTCTCCGTGTAACCGCTAATGCCTGGGTAGTTACCCCAAAAGTTTATCAATCTTGGGTTGGTCGAAGCCGACCACGATTTTGCCGCCGATGTCAATCACCGGTACCCCTTGCTGCCTGCTGCGCCGCACCATATCGCGGGCAGCGGCGGGGTCGCGGGATACATCCACCTCGCGAAAGCGGATGTGCTGCTGTCGAAAATACATCTTGGCCGCCCGGCAGAAACTGCAGGTCGGCGAGGTGAACAAGATCACCCGTTTTTGCTTTTTGCGCCGGCTTCCCTTTTGTGTCACTGCTTCATTACCTCTCTCACCACTTCCCTGCGCCGTTCAGAGCCTCTCGTAGTTTGTCCATCACCATTGACTCTGGCGCAGCTCCTTCGAGGTGTGTCGTCTCGTTGATTACCGTGCGTGGCACACCCATCACCTGGTACTTGTTCGAAAGATGGGGGAATTCTTGCGCTTCCACCATATCCGCCCGCACCATCGGGCTGGCGACGGCCATCTGGTGAGCCAGCACCACAGATTGAGGGCAGTAAGGACAGGTGGGGGTGATAAAGACCTGCATATGCACAGGTTCAGTTATCCTCGCCAGTTCTTTTAGCGTCCCCGCGCTCAGTTCCGGCTTGCCCGCCGCCACCAACTTGATAGCGTGTAGGAGGGAGGTGAACTCGTAACCGGATGGGATACCATAGAAACGCACCCCATAGTCCTCCACCCCGATGGCAGCAATGGCCGGAATCTTGTCTATACTCAACTCCTCTGCTTTTTCCTTGTCGGCGACAAAGTCGTAGACCTCAACCGTCAGTTGGTCAGAGAGTTGAGCGACTTCCTCGGCCAATTGCCGGGTCTCGGTACAATAGTCGCACCCAAACTCTTGGGTGAACGTCACCAGTCGTACAGGGCCAGCCAGGTAGGCTAGTTCCTGTTTTACGTGCTCTGCGACTTGCTGATTCAGTAAAGACACTTTTTTTTCTCCTTTTTGATTTGGGATTTCAAACTATGCTAATCTCGACAGCGCCGTTGCCAGCGCGTCGGCGATCTCTGCGGGTGAACCATTCGACATCACACATTCGGTGGCGTAGGCCCGCACCAGCGTGATGGTGGCCTGATGGGCGGCAGAGCGGACGGCGGCCAGTTGTTGCAAAATCTCGTGGCAGTCGCGGTCCTCCTCGATCATACGCGCCACTCCCCGTGCCTGGCCCTCCATCCGTCGTATCCGCCTCAGTAGGTCAGACTTGGCGGATGAATTGACTAATCTCATCGCTCTCTCCTCAACGGATGCTCACGGCCTCCTAGTGACTCGTCCCTCAGACAGGGCCGGGGCCGCAAGATGCGACACGAGTTTTGCTGCTTCCGCCTGCCCCA
>CAYQTW010000118.1:1726-9019 GCA_964420485.1 uncultured Anaerolineales bacterium | reverse complement strand
TCTCGGTGCCGTCGGGCAGCGTGTGAACGTGTTCGTTGAGCCGAGCGGCGACGTCACCGTCAGAGTACTGGCCGGTGGCGTACTACTCGAAAGCCAGGCGGACGGCCTCTCGCTCGACGGGATGTGGTACCAACGGGAGCGACGGGGTATAGTCCTGGATGTTGGGGCCGCCGTGGCGCGGGCAGTAACCGGGGCCGTTGGGGTCGGTGCAGGTGGAGCAGTTTCCCCAACAGTAGCCCAGGGGAGGGGAGCCGTTGTGCAGTCCCTTGGTCGCCCGTGCCCGTTTGCCCTTGCGGGTCTCCTGGCGCAGGCGGTCAATGTAGATTTCGGCCAGCGTGCCCAGAACCGCCAGGGTCAGTTTGCCCCACGGCGTGGAAAAGTCGAGGTTCTCTGTGATAGAGATAAAGGTGACGTCGTGCTGACGCAGATGGTTGAGGGCCTTGAGCAACCCCTGGAGATCACGGTAGAAGCGGTCAATTGCGTGGACGATCACGACGTCGCAGATGCCCTGCTCGACCGCCTGGAGCAACTTTTTCAGTGCTCGCCGATCGTCCTTGGTACCAGAGATACCCGCATCTACCTTGATCTCGACCAATTCCCACCCTCGCGCCTGACAGAACTCTTCGATGGCCAAACGCTGGGCGTACAGGGAGTGGCCCTCTGTGGCCTGTTCGCCAGTCGAAACCCTGGTGTATCCAATCGCTCGCGTCTTCATCTCGACCTCCTGTGAGAGTTTACTATACTGTAGCGGAAAATACAGCGCCTGTCAAGAGGTCTATGGACGGAGTGTCTGTTTAGTTGTCAAGGAGCAAAAAGATGGTACGACCAACACGTGGGGGCAAAGAGTACGACCGGGCTGCCTTCGCAGACTATCTGAGAGGTCTGCTGGAAAAGCACAACGAGAGCATGCGGGGGGCGTCACTGGCATCAGGGTTGACCCACGGTTCCCTGGGCCGGTTCATCAACAAGCACGATCGCCCCACTCGTGAGAGTTGCATTGTCCTGGCGGACCACTTCCGGCTGAACCCGAACGAGGTGCTGATGCGGGCGGGCTACGACCCGATGCATTTCTTCGACCAGACGTTGATCGACCCCGAGGCATTGCCCCCGGACGTGTCGGTATTGGCAAGGTACTTGAGCCAGATTAGACCCCCATCACGGCGGCGGCAGTTGTGCTGTGCCATCCGTGAGTTGCTCGACCTGACCGCGAACGTCGCCGGCAGTTAGGGTTGATGCGTGATCTGGCAGCAGAGCCGCGAAGGGATCGCGCGGCTCGTAGGCCGTGATGGTGCCGTCTTTGACCCAGATGGCGGAGAAGGTGCAGCACAGCAGTCCTTTTCGTTCCTCGTCGGTGGCAGCAGCCCACAGGCGTGGAAAGTCGCGCAGCAGCGCTTTGTAGTGAGCATCGCTGGTCTGCACGTCTCGTTCCAGTTTCTCCAGCCGAAGCGAGCACTCACGCTCTAATTCTCTGAACTCGCCGTGACTGAGGATTTCTTGATTCAGCATCTCGCGCGCCGCGCTCAGCCGGGTATGCACAGCCCTCCGCTGGCGGCGCAGGTCGTCCCATTCGGGCGACTGTCGGAGATGGGCGAGGATGTCTGTGTGCCACTCATCCGGGATGTAAAGAGGCTGCACGTAGGCGAACACCTCCTCTTCGATCTTGTCCGCCCTCAAGAGACGTATCGGGCATTTGGAGATGCCCCTGGCACGACCGCCATCCTCGTAGTAGCGCACGTTTCCATTGCCCGCGTTTCCGCGGAATGACTTTCTACAGTGCTCACACTTTAGGACGCCGCTCAGGGGATAGATGCGTCGAGGCCGAGTGGCGTTAGTGGGATTGTGGCCTTTCAGACCTCGCACCCGCTGGCTTTGCTCGTACAGATCCACTGTGATCAGTGGCATGTGTTCGCCTGGGAACAGCATTCCGTGATCGCCGTTCAAAAGAGCGCCGTCACGCTGTCGCCTGGTCATTTCGGTGAGAGGGGTTTTGAACCGTTTGTGGAACTGCTTGCGCTTTCCCTTTTTCTTCTTCTGCTTGCGATAGACGATAAAGCCGGCGTAGTAGGGATTCTGCAGCATATCGCGGATGGAATCCGCGGTGAAACACCGGTTGGGGTCAGCGCGTCCGGGCTGGCCCTTGGGGCGAAAGAATTGCAGCGCCCCGTCCGCGTGCTGGAGGGCGAAGGAACCATTTTGAAGGAGAACGATGGCCCGATCTTTTACCGGTTTGATGATGGTGCGTGGAGCGTTGATGAGATGCTCCATCTCGTCAGGATAGGGTGGATTGAGCCGGCGGGCAATGTCGGCGTCAGAAAAGCGACCGGTGACGTAGAGTTCAATTGCCGCTTGAAGGGCATGCTGGTCTATCGGGTGCGGCACAAAAACTTTTGGGTCGTCACCCAGTTCGCGCCACAAGTCGTCTCTGGAACCAAAGTTGGGACAGTATCCCTGCCCATTGTTATCGGTGCACTGGAAACATCTGCCACGGCAGTACCCGAAGGGTGAGGTTGAAGCGTTGGAATATCCATCGAGAGCACGTTTAAGTTTGTTATCCGTGACCGTGCGGCTCAGATCGTCCAGGTACAGTTCGCCCATGATGCCTCTGAGGTATACCAGGATCTTTCCATCGCGGCTGCTCAAATCGGTGTCTTTTGCAGCCACTGAGATGAGATCTACGTTGTTGTCCATGAGTATGTGGTAGTTGTTCGCCAGGCCTCTGAGACCCCGGTAGAAGCGGTAGAGATCATAGGTGTAGAGGGAACAGTATTTGCCGTTGGGAGCCGCGCGCATAGCGCCTTGGAAAGCAGGCCGTCTGCTATCGGCGCCGGTGATGCCCGCGTCGACGTAGAAGCGGGTGATCGTGACGTCACGTTCTCTGGCCAGAGCCAGGATTCGCAAGACTTGGGTGACCAGACTGTTGTTGTCGGACTGCAAGTCTTTGGACACGCGCAAGTATGCCAGGCCCAACGCTGCGTCGGGATTGACGCTGGGCAACTCGTAGGCGGCACAAAAGATCATGCCTCGGCGCGCTTCCTTGTAGACTGTCTTGAGCACATAGCCCAGTTCAGGGAGTTTTTTGCGGATCTCGATGATGTACTGGCGAATCTCTTCGTCCAGTTGCTGTGTTTTGTTGGCGAGTAATTGTTGAATAGCCATAGTTCGTTTTGTCCTTTCGTGATCTGCTTTTCATTGAGATTAGATTGTTGGTGATGCAGAGAGTCACTCTCTCCACATAACAATTGGATCGCTGCTAACCCAAGGCCAAGGGAGGCGCTCTGGCTCTCGTGTGTTCTGTTTTCATAGTCACTTTTCCTCTGTTTCTTCCTCACAAATCAATCGCTTGACGATCTGCGCGATGATTTGCTGGAACGTGTCAACTGCCTCATAGTCGTTCA
Source organism: uncultured Anaerolineales bacterium (assembly GCA_964420485.1). GTDB lineage: Bacteria > Chloroflexota > Anaerolineae > B4-G1 > B4-G1 > CAYQTW01. The sequence continues at coordinate 5,624 of CAYQTW010000118.1, read as the reverse complement.
TCGTTTTCTCCCTGCTATCTGGTTGGGGCCGCTGGCCGGGCGGCCGATTGATGAACGACGTGCGCACGTCGTTAACGATACTGATACACTTCACTCTCGCGGGATTCTCCAACGTGCCAATCACGCATCGTGCGAAGCGTGTTATAGATAACCTGGAAAGCCTCATAGGAGTCCTCGAGGTCTCCAGGTCCCAGGTCACTAAAGACCCGCGCGACAGCCCTTACAACCGCGACGACCGATAGAGAATCAGTGACGAGGTTGCGCCACAGGTGACCTGGCAGTGGGCGCCGGGGCCACCGACGCGGAACGTGGATGCGGGACAGGTGGATGTCGGTATGTTTCATTTGCATATCTTCCCATCTGTGCAAATAGTCTCAAATATGAACGACCGTGCATAATCCAAACGATTGCAATTTACCCCATCCGATGTACAATACTGTTCGATAGCATCATCCTACCATGCTCGGCGGTAATTCCATGCCAAATGCGACCTCAAATTCACCACAGAATTCACCAAAGATCTCCCCACTCCCCACACGTTTGAAGAATTTATTGGAAAACATGCTCAGAAAGAAGGTGTTGACGGATCTGCCTGCCGAGGTGCAGGAAATAACCCTCGACTATGCTATATTGATAGGGAAACCTCTTGACTCGTGCGCAAAGTTCTCGGCCCAATTGGTAGCTGAAGCGCTTATGTACGTGTGGCAGCAAGAGGTAAAACCTCAAGTTATGAAAACAACTGTGGCCGACGTTCGCCAGGCAGCAGCGCTGATCCCTGTGGCTGAGTTCCTCAGTCCAGTAGCAAAGTTGCGACCAGATCTAGCGGATATCCCACCAGGATATGGCTCACGGCAAAGGGCTATTCATCGTTTGTTACATGTAGATTGGTCGCTAGGTCTCACAGGAGACCGTGTGGTGTCTCAGAACGTGGCGAGTCTTCTCAAGCGGTTTGAGGACTCGAAAACATCTAGGATCAAGCCCAACCAAACTTACGATAGTTGGCGTGAAGATGGTATCGAGCACTTGGCAAATGGTATCCTACAAGCTATTCAAAAGACCACTGAGGAGACATCCAAGGGCTTGAAGCTTCCGGCGCCGGGATGGTCATTGCCGTTTGACTATGTGGAGCCTCAAGAGATGGGGCGCTTGTACACTCTGCTCACCGACTTGACCGAATATCAGCAACCTGCCTTTCAAGGTATTGTGATCTATGGTCTCTCCGGTGCCGGGAAGACCACCCTAGCCCTTGCTCTTGCCAAAAGTGTTGTCGTCCAACAAACCTTTCACAATAACGTGTTGTGGATTGATGGCGCCGTAGATGACTTGATTGAGGAATCTCGCCGGAAGGTAGGCGTTGCCTATGGCAAGAGGTGGAAAATGCCGCAGGCAGAATGGGAGGTGTGGATTAGAAATCGAGATCGTCTTCTCGTCATCATTGACGACCTCGTTGAGACAACATCGTTGAAAAAACTGCTGAAACACAAAGGTCCCCAAGTGACTGTGCTAGTGACAACACAAAGAGGTCTGAACGTGATCCGAGAGATGGAGCGTTGGATACCAGACGAACATCTCGATAAGATAAAAATCACGGGTTTTAGTGAGGACAAGGCGCGGAAATTTGTGGAGAAAATCTCGAGACACCCACTGAACGAAACGGAATGGAAACTGCTCGAGGCAATCGGTAAAATTATAGGATGGCATCCAGAGGGATTACGATTAGCAGCGCTAATGGCGCAGGAAGAAAACATCGAATGGAGTGATGTGCTCTCAGACCTGCAGGATGTGGAAGGCAGCACCATCTTGGACCGGCTGGAGCGGTGGGTTGACCGGCACTGGCAACGCATGGAGCCGCAGGAGCAAAAGCAGGCTCAGTGGTTGTTGCAGGTGATGGCAAAAGGTTGGCCGTTCGGCGTATGGTTCGCTTCGGCGGCGTGGAACGTAAAGCCGGGGCAGGCTCGCCTCCGGCTATCGAGGCTGGAGCGCAACGGACTGATCGAACGAATGGACCCTCATGAAGCACGGGAACAATGGCGAGCGCTGCCGATCGTGTATCGCCTGATCGCAGAACGACGAGAGAAAAAACTCGGCCATCGGTGGCGCAAGGCATTATGGCGCTGGGAGCAGTATCTCTTTGGCGCACGTCAAAGCGCAGCAACCCTGCATTTGCCGCGGATGCCGCTCTCTCTGACAGCGGTGACAATGATGTCCAGCTTTCTCTTCGGAACTGTCAAGATCATAGTCACTGGACTTTTAGCTTTGCTGGGCGTTTTCTTGCGACAGCAAGAGTGGACGCGACGCTGGCTCGATTGGACGATTGTCACCGAGGCCGAAAGACATTTGGAAACCCACTTGGATCAGATGGGGCTTGAACCCACAGAAGATATTTGGTTGATCCACGACTGGAAAACGCGAATAGCCCACGTGTTTGTGCTGATAGAGGTGGTAGCGATCGTGTTCTTTATGTTTGTCACACAAGATTTGATTTGGTTATCATTGTTTGTTAGTATAGCCATCCTTGCAATGTTGGTCTCGTTTTATCAGACCACTTGGCGCATCTGGGTCGCCTGTCGCTATGGCGTCTACACCTGGGATCTGGAGTTGATGCTGCGCGTCAGCCTGTGGTTGACCTATAGACTGAGGTGGGTTCCAGTGCTGTGGAAAGATCGAGATATCCTTCAAGAAACACTGAGGCGAGTGAGAGAGAGCAAGAATCGAGCCAAGTCTCAACAGGTATAGCGTGCAGCGTTCGTGTGACGAGACGCAACTTGCTCTACCGTCAATCTTGGGCTATACTCGGTGTCAGACAAAACAGAGCCTCGCGGCTCCACCCCTTCGTAGGAGCATGCGCTAATGCAATCCAACCTTCGTGACGACGTGAAACTTGCCCGCGAACACGTTCAAGCCCTCTCCTCAGCCGACCGGCTGGCCGAGTTCTTTACCCACCTGCGCTACCCGGCCGGCGCGCGCCTGGAAATGACGCCGCAATCGTTGCAACTCGACGCCACGCTGACCAACGCCGTGCGCCGCATCGAGCGGCTGACCAGCGTGGAGGGCGGCGCGTTGCAGGTCTACCTCTTCGAGCTGACCTCTGTCACCGTGGCGCACACCCGCGCGCTGACCCGTGTCTTTCGCAACCGGGTCGGCAATTTCTTGCTGGTGCTCACCGACGATTACGAGCGGCTCGACTTTGTGCTGCTAGAGCGCGAGATTCCTGGCTTGGACGGAACGAACGTCTCCACGCGCAGCGTTCTGGTGCGGCCTCGCATCCTCTCCGTGGACCGGCGCAACCCCGACCGTGTGGCCCTGCGCGTGTTGCGTCGCTTTACCTTTACCGAGTATGATGCCAGCGCTGCCGCTGACGCTTATGCCCAATTCGACAAGATCGGCAGCGCCTACACCGTCGCCGAGTGGTCCGAACCGCTGTTCAACAACCGCGCCCTCTTCTCCGACTATTATCTCAACGAGCGCTTGCCCGATCTCTCCGAGTGGAACGCCGAGGAGCGCAACCGCGCCTTCCGCCAGGTGCGCAAGATATTTGCCCAGGCCCGCCGTCGCTTCTCCGGCGATGATGCCGCAGCCGCGCGCACCGAGTTGATCCGGCCCCTGTTGGAGACGTTAGGATTCCGCATCGAACCGGGAGACGGCGCCGACTTTTTGCTCCACGCCGGCGGCGACGGTGAACCGGTCGCCTTTGCCCTGGCCTATCCCTGGAACCGCTATCTCGACGGCAAGGACAACGTCCGCGACGAGGAGCGGGCCGAGCAGAACCCCGGCGCGCAGGTGGTCTCTTTATTGGAGGCGAGCGTGGCCTCGTGGGGCATTGTGACCAACGGCAAGATCTGGCGACTCTACAGCGCCCGCGCCCACTCCCGCGCCACCAACTATTACGAGATCGACC
>CAYQTW010000118.1:0-1716 GCA_964420485.1 uncultured Anaerolineales bacterium | reverse complement strand
TTTGCGCCCGACCCTACTTTCCTCGACCGGCTGACGGAGGAAAGCGACGCCTACGCCCGCGAGTTGGGCCGGCGGCTGAAGGAGCGTGTCTTTGAGCACATCTTTCCCCACTTTGCCGAGGGCTTTATCCACGGCTTGGGCGGTTCGGAGGCGCTGCTGGCGCTTCCCGAGGAGGAACGCGAGGCGCAGTTAGAGGCCGTCTTTCACGGCACGCTCACCTTTCTCTACCGGCTGCTCTTTTTGCTCTATGCCGAAAGCCGCGACCTGCTGCCCGTCCGCGAGGTGCGTGGCTACTACCAGATCAGCCTGCGGCGGCTCAAGGAAGAGATCGCCGAGCAGGCCGGGCCGCTGGAGGATCAGGTCGCCGGGCGGCTGGGGCAGGTCTACGACGAGGGCGCCGACGAGACCGCGCTCTATGACCGGCTGCTCGATCTCTTTGCCGTGATTGACCGGGGCAGCAAGGCCCACAATGTGCCCATCTACAACGGCGGTCTCTTTACCACCAGGCCCGATCCCGATGACACCGGCCCGGAGGCCCGCGACGCCCGTTTCCTGAACCAGACCAGGCTGCCCGACCGTTACCTGGCTCTGGGGCTGGACCGGCTGTCCCGTGATATTGATCCCAAGCGCGGCGACCTGGGCTTTATTGACTACAAGAGTCTGGGCGTGCGCCAGTTGGGCAGCATCTACGAGGGATTGTTAGAGTTCAAGGTGCAGATCGCGGAGAACGAGGGGGACGGGCTTTTGTCATCGTTCGTCATTCGTCTGGTCAGCGATAAGGGAGAGCGGAAGGCGACCGGCTCCTACTACACGCCCGATTACATCGTCAAGTACATTGTGCGCCACACCGTCGGGCCGGTGCTGGACGAAAATCTGGACGCGCTGCGCCCCCGGTTGCGAGAGACCGAGCGTCGCTTCCACCGCGTCGTCAAGCGCAAGCGGGAGATGGAGAATGTGGCGCCCGATGAGCCGGCGCTGTTGCAAAGTATGGCCGGCGACGTGCTGCACGATCTCTTTGACGTGAAAATCCTGGACCCCGCCATGGGCAGCGGCCATTTCCTGGTCGAGGCGGTGGACTATGTCACCGACCGGCTGGTGCGCTTTCTCGACGGCTTTCCCTTCCTCGCCACTTTTTTCGAGGGTATGCGGGCCAGCATTTTACAAGAGATGGAACGGCAAGGCGTGACGGTTGATCCGGCGCAGTTGACCGACGTGACGCTGCTCAAGCGCCACGTGCTCAAGCGCTGCACCTACGGGGTGGACCTGAACCCGATGGCGGTGGAACTGGCCAAGGTCAGCCTGTGGCTCGATTGCTTCACGTTGGGTGCGCCGCTCAGTTTCCTCGATCACCACCTGCGCTGCGGCAACAGCCTGATCGGGGCGCGGGCGCAACAGGTGGAGCAAGAGATGGCCGGGCCGGGCGAGGCCGGGCAGATGACGTTCCTCACCGGCCCGTTTGTGGGCCTGCTGCGGGCGGCCGAGATTATGCGCGGCATCAGCGCCATCACCGACGTGACGCTGGAGCAGGTGCGCGAGAGCGGGCAGTTGTTCGAGTCCTTTGACCAGGCCGCCAGGCCGTTCAAGCAGCTTTTGGATATTCACGTGGCGCAGCACTTTGGCGTGGAGCGGGCGGCCGAGTTCCTCACGCTCTACGGCGCGGAGGCGATGGACGCCAGGCCGGAGGACCTGGGCCAGCCCTACCGCCAGGTAGTGGAG
>CAYQTW010000117.1:0-9075 GCA_964420485.1 uncultured Anaerolineales bacterium | reverse complement strand
GCTGGGCGGGCTGGCCCTGACGCTGGCCCTGTTGTGGACGCTGGGACAGTCTACGCCGGCCGCCGCCGCGCCGGCCTTTGACCAAGCCCCCAGCCTGTCGAAGGAGCCCGCCCTGAGCCTGTCGAAGGGCGAAGCCGCAAAGCCATTGTACCGCCCGCTGCAGGCGTCCGATTCCAGTTGGACGACGCAGACAGTGATAACGATTCACAGTACATCGTTGTTGACGGACTACCAGATATCTCTGATCATACCTTATGCCGCCGGGATGCAAGCCGATTTCGACGATCTGAGGTTCGGAGACACCGACGGAAACTGCCTGAGCTACTGGGTTCAAACCTACACGGTTGCTTCAACAGCAACCGTCTGGATGAAAGTTCCCTTGATCTCACCCCCCACAACGCCAATCTACATGTACTATGGCAATCCATCTGCCTCCTCAGCGTCAGATGGAGATGCTACCTTTGAGTTCTTTGACGATTTTGAGGGAACGAGTTTGGATACGAACAAATGGGTTCACAATGGCGGCAGTTATTCTGTGGGCAACTCTGAATTTACCGGTGTTGGCCCCCTCGATTGGGTCGAGTGGGTCAAGACAAACAGTTACCAGATATCGGGAAACAAAATAGTCGAGTTCCGTCTAAAGCCTACTGCTGATCATACTGATTGGGATGCTGGCATCTGCATTGGAGAATGGAAATTCACCGATGAGACCTACAATCACTGTGGCAACTGTATGGCGATAGATCGTGCCAAAGTCTGGGGAAACTATACTTACATTAGCCAGAGTCGTGTTGATAACGATTATCACGACTATCGAGTGGTCTTGGATGGCTCAACTGCTCATTTCCACGACGACACCATATCCAGGAGCCACACCAGTGAGTATGCAGGAGCACCGGGCGGAGAGATTCCAGAAGGTTACATATTTCTGTTCAGCGACCCCGATGGTGCTAACAGGGATGCAAAATACGACTGGATCTTCGTCCGCAAATACGCCTCCACAGTGCCGACGACGACGCTCCCCGGAAGCCCGACCCTGGTTCTGGAGGACCTGGCCATCACCAAATCCGTCACACCGACGAGGCCCAACAGCGGCGGCCCTATCACCTACACCATCACCTTCTCCAGCGCGGGCAGCAGCGGCCCCGTCACCGACATAGTCATCACCGACATCGTGCCGGTCAGTGTGACCAACACCCACGTGGTCAGCAGCGCCAGCAGCGGCGTCGTCATCACGCAGACTTTGCGTTATGTCTGGGAGGTGTCCGACCTGGACCAGGGCGAGGGCGGCGTGATCACCATTACCGGGAAGCTCTCCCCCACACTGCCGGGAGGGCACGTCTTTGCCAACACGGTCACCGGCACGGCGGCGAGCGACAGTTGCCCGTGCAACAACAGTGATACGGCGGCCGTCTCCGTCAACCACCCCCCCACCACGACCGTCGGCATAGATATCCGAAACGTGGGACTATGCTATTCCGGCCAGGTATTCACCACGACCATCGGCGACGACTGGGATTCCGTGTCGCAACTCGATCACCGCTGGACGGTCAATGACCCCACGATGATCGATCTAGGACCTCCTCTCAACCTCAGAACTCCTTTCACCGTGAATTGCGGCGCCACAGAGGGCATCTACACCTTTACCCTCACCGTCACCGACACCGGAGGTCTGACGGTCACCGCCACCGTCACAGTCCTGGCGAAGAATGTGCAAGTCACGGGCACCTGGGCTACCAACAACAGCCCCACGACGCTGGGCTGTGAGACGACCATCAATGCCGGAGTCGAGGCCGGCAGCAGCGTCACGTATACGTGGGACTTTGGCGATGGTACCGGTGGAGCGTGGGGGTACGGCAAAGAGGTGGTCACCGATCACGTATACCCTATCACCTGCGCACCTATCACGTACACTGTCAGAGTCACCGCTAGCAACACCATCAAATCGGGAGGCGGATCAACACATACCGAGGTCGCCACTACCACCATCGTCAACGTCGCCAACAATCCACCCGTGGCGGTTGCCGATGCACAACCGCCTGCCGATGCGCCCAACTACCAGACTACTATCGGCTCGGATATCACGTTGGACGCCAGCGGCAGTTCTGATCCCGACAGCCCGTGCCACTACATTACCAACTACCACTGGGAGCAAATCAGTGGTGAGCCGGTCACGCTGAGCGATCCTTACAGCCAGGTGCCCACCTTCACCGCGCCGTTGTTGCCCGAGTCTCAGTTGCCCGAAAAGCTCGTCTTCCAGCTCACCGTCACCGACACCGGCTGCCTGACCGACGCCGACAGAATCACCATCACTCTCGTCATCCCTGGCCGCGTCGATCTATCCACCTGGATACACACCGATCTTCAGACGTCCACCGATGAAGCCAGCGATTGGCGTTGCCCACCCGACAAGAAAATGTTCAACTGGAGCAACATCCCCGGTACTACGAACCACGATAGTACATACTGGGTGGATCAACTGGAGAACGCCGAGGATCCCACCTTTTACGTAAGCCCGTCGGGCGTCCCGTTCAGCACCACTGTTAGCGGGAAATTTGGCGCCTACGCAAGCGGTACAACAGACTATTTCGGTTTCGTCTTTGGCTATCAAGAGCCACAGTCCAAGACCAAGAACTTTGAATTTGCCCTGGTGGACTGGAGCTGGGGTGAGAGCAGCAACAAGGGTTCAGGCGTTACGCTCGGCAAAGTGGATTATGACTATACAAATATATGTATCAGCCATGCCGGGCAATGCACCCATCCTGGTGACGGGCCACCCCCACCTCCTTGCACCGGCAGTTACGTCAATTGGTTCTGGTACACCCCCAAAGATGACCCTGCTGTGACTTGCGATCTGGGCTGTACGACGTTGGTAAGCGACACTACCCTCGGCAACTCCAAAGGCTGGGACATAGGCACGCTGTACACGTTCACATTCTCCTACACCCAGAAATCAGCTCACATCCTCATCTACGAAGATGGAGGTAGCCCGATATTTGACCTGAGTTGCAATGCGGCCACCAACCCGGACTGCACGTTTGAGGAGGGCCGTTTCGGCTTTTACAACTATTCTCAGAACTATGTCATGTATGGCAAGTTTCAGGTGTCGGGGGGACGGGTGGCCGTCGAGGCGCACGACGACTATTACAAGATCAGCCAGGGCACCACGCTGGTGGTCCACAAGCCGAAGGGCATCTTGATCAACGACCTGAGTCCTTTGACAAAGCTCGAGTCCAACGTAAGAACTGGCCCTGCTCACGGCGATGTGAAACTGAATCTCGATGGCTCTTTCGTCTACACGCCCACCGAGGAGAGTTATAGCGGACCCGATTCGTTTACATACTGGGCCGATGATGGTGAAGGCAACCAAGATTGGGCCACGGTTTACATCATGGTCAACATTGCACCAGAAGTGGATCTGGACGATACAAGCCCGGGTCTCACCTCCACCGCCACCTTCACCGAGGACGAGGGAGCAGTGGCAATCATGCCGCACACAGTGTTGACCGATGCTGACGACACGACGCTGGAGCGGGCCACGGCGACGATATCCAATCCCCTGGACGGTAACTTGGAGAGCTTGTGGGCAACGTCCAACTTTACCATCAATGTCAGTTACGATTCCGCCACCGGCGAACTGCTCTTGCAGGGCACTGACACAATCACTAACTACAGGAACGTTCTGAGGACGGTGGTATACTCGAATACCTCGCAAAACCCCGACGTCACGGACCGTATCGTGCAAGTCAGAGTCCACGACGGCACGGAGTGGAGCAACGTTCCCACGAGCACCATCACGATCATTCCGGTCAACGATCCACCCACAGCGATAGCGTGGGCGCATCACACAGTCGTATGTATCAACTATCCGGGCGTGTTGGTCGGTAGCGACAGCTACGACCATCCCGACGAAAAGTACTACCCGCTTTCCTACGGTTGGACGCATAATGGAACAGGGGTGACTTTTGATCCCAGCGCGACGCTGAGTCGGACCACGTTCAGTGCGGGGGCTCAGTTCATCACCTTCACGCTCACCGTCACCGACAGTCCACCAGGCTCCTTGATGAGTCCTTTGACCGCTACGGCTGAGGTGGGCATTCTGGTGGCGGATCAGCACATCAAGGGTCTTACGGCTACGAACGACAGCCCGACGATGATAGGCGACACAACGAGTCTCAGCGCGACGATCGATGAGGGGTGCAGTGTCACGTACACGTGGGACTTTGGGGATGGCATTACCGGTACAATGTTCAATTTTCCGCCCATAGGGCAGTTCCCCACTCACATCTACGGAGCGCCTGGCATATACATTGCCATCGTCACTGCTACCAACCCCCTGGGTGATGTCGTCACAGCTACCACCGAGGTCCTCATCCTGGCGCCCATCGGCGGCCACACGGAGCCAGCCAGTCCACTGGCGCTGCTGTGGCCATGGGCTGCGGTGGTTGCAATGCTCGGCGCAGTGGCAGTCGTCACAGCCGCCGCGCTCGGAAGGCACGCCGTCCACCGCGAGTTCCCATAGCGCGCCGCACCACCCGCAAGAACACAACGGCCCTGCTGCCCTCACGAGCAGCAGGGCCGTTCCACGCCACGCGCCGTTTGACATTGAAGCCAAGTTGGTGTATATAGACCTTTATGAAACGTCTCGCAATTCTGGCCGACATTCACGCCAATCTGCCCGCGCTGGAAGCGGTGTTGGCGGACGCACAGCAGTATGACATAGATGGCATCATTGTCGCCGGCGATCTGATCGGCGGTGGCCCACAACCGGTGCAAGTGGTTCGTCTGTTGCGTTCGCTCGACAGTTTAATAATTCGAGGCAACAACGAGAACTATTTCCTGGCCTACGACACAGGGCAAGCGCCAGACGCATGGCGGACGAGTTACCAGTGGGCCGCTCTGCGCTGGTCATACAGCCGTCTCGACAGAGAGACATTGGACTTGTTCACAGCACTCCCAGAGCAGCGCGTGGTTGCCCCGGACGGCGCCGCGCCAATCCGTGTGGTGCATGGTTCTCTGCACAGTACATCGGGTCAACTTTTCCCAGACCACGACCCGGCCCAATTGCATTGGTTCAGGAAAGCAGGACTTTTACCACCGGACCGGGAGCCAGACAGGCTGGGCGTGGCGCTGGCCCAAATCAATGAGCCGGTGCTGGTATGCGGACATACGCACATTTCGTGGAAGCAGGAACAAGACGGTTGGATGGTCCTCAATCCAGGATCGGTGGGCGCGCCGATCAATGGCGACGCCCGTGCCCAGTACGCGCTCCTCACCTGGCAGGATGATCGCTGGCAAGCACAGCATCGGGCAGTGCCTTATGATCTTGGGCACATACGGGCAGCCTTTCGTGAAAGCGGTTTGTTGGCAGCAGGGAGTGATTTTGCTCGGGCGTGTCTACTGACCATAGAAACAGGCCACAACATCGTGGGGTATTTCGTATCACACGTTTATGGACTGGCTGCCGAGGCTGGATACGGGGATTGCGACGTCGTCCCGGATGCTATCTGGGAGCGCGCAGTAACCACCTTTGATTGGAATGGAACAGCAGGGAGGAAAAAGTCAATTGCCAATCGCTAACCACCACATCACAATTCTGACCACCGGCGGCACCATCGCCATGCAGCACGACGCGGCGGCCGGCGGGGCCGTGCCCACGCTGGGCGCCGCCGACTTTACGGCGGCGCTGCCGGCGGGCCTGCCGGAATTGCGGACCGAGGAACTGGTCAACCTGCCCAGTTCCCACTTTACGCTAGAGACACTGCGAGCCATCCGTGAGCGCGTGGCCGAGTTAGCGGCGGAGCCCGGCGTAGCGGGCATCGTCGTCACGCACGGCACCGACACGCTGGAGGAGACTGCCTGCCTGCTCGACCTGACCGTGCCGGGAAACAAGCCCATCGTGCTCACCGGCGCGATGCGTACCGCCTCCGATGTGGGCTACGAGGGCTATGCCAACCTCCTGGCCGCCGTGCGCGTCGCAGCGGCGCCGCAGGCGCGGGGCCTGGGCGCGGTCGTCGTCCTCAACGATGAGATTCACGCCGCACGGCACGTCACCAAGATGCACACGCTCAGCCCGGCCACTTTCCAATCGCCGGGCTGGGGGCCGGTGGGCCGGGTGGAGGGGAACTCTGTCATCGTCGGGCAACGGCCGGAGCGGCGCGTACTGCCCTGGCGCGGACTGGAACCGAACGTGTCACTGCTCAAACTGACGGTGGGTATGGAGACCGGCCTGCTGGAGGACACGCTGGCGCGAGGCGCTCAAGGGGTAATCATCGAGGCGTTGGGAGGCGGGCGCGTGCCTCCCTGGTGGCTGCCCGCGATTGAGCAGACATTGGCCAGTGGTGTGCCAATCGTCATCGCCAGCCGTTGTCCCTCCGGGCGAGTGTGGGATGCCTACGGCTATCCAGGCACATATCGCACCCTGACCAGCCTGGGCTGTCTGTTCGCCGAAGGACTGAACGGACAGAAGGCGCGCATCAAGTTGATGGTCGCACTGGCGGCTGCCGAGACTGCTGATGAGATAGCAGAGTTGTGGAGGGAGGTGTAACATTGGATTCATTAGAACTGGCACGACCCATCGCAGAGATGATCGCCGACAAAAAAGGCCAAGACGTACTGTTGCTTGATATCAGTGCCGTCTCTATCCTGGCCGATTACTTTGTGATCGGGAGTACCACCAGCGAGCGGCAAGCACGGGCCATCGTCGCCGGCATCAAACAGGAGATAAAGCGGACGTTCGACGTCAGGCCACTGCGCATCGAGGGGGAACCCGCCACAGGATGGGTTTTGATGGACTATGGCGGTGTCGTCGTCCATCTGTTCGCGCCGGAGATGCGGGCCTACTACGACCTGGAAGGGTTATGGCGGGACGGCCGCATCGTGGTGCGGATGTTGTGAGTGAGGTTAAAGTTAAGGTTGAGATTGAGGTTGAGGTTGAGATTGAGGTTGAGGTTGAAGCAGTGACTCTTCTTGACCCTCGAAAGCCGGTAAGGGTAAAAACGGTGTGACGCTCTCGCCCGGCAAGATGCCCCACTGGACGTTTTGAAGGTTGCGCACAAATTCCCATTGGACGAGGTCAGGGAACTGTTGCAGCGCCGCGCCGCGCATTTCGATGCTGTACGCTTCAGAGTCTGCCAAAAGGCGCTGGCGTTCCGCGTCCGCAGCCGCCAGCAACTTGGTGCGCTCCGCATCGGCCCCCGCCAACAACTTGGTGCGCTCGGCCTCGGCTTCCGCCAGACGTATCTGCCGCGCTTTCTCATGTTCAGCAGCATCGGCCTGGTACTTGGCGGTTTCGATGGCCTCCTGGGCGATCTGTTGCTGTTCGATGGCATTGATGTACTCGGCGTCGAAATCTATCTTGCGGACGAGAAAGTCGTCGAGAAAGACGCCGTACTTTTCAAACTCGTGCTCCAGCGCATCCCGCACCGTATCCTCGTAGTCAAAGATTCCCTCGCCGCTGTACAATTCCTCGGCAGTATGGCTTTGCGCCCACAAGCGGGTCAGGTTTCTGGAATGGGCCTTTACGATGTTCTCCACGACCTCCGACGGACGGCCAATGTTCTGCACAATCCCCACCGCTTTCCCGGACGGTATGCGGAACAGGACGGTGTATTTGACAGTGATTTGCTGTCCGTCTACAGTCTGCGCGGTCACGGGATAGTCTCGATAATCAGCGCCAGATATCTCGGGACTGTCGCTGGTCTCATACGACTGAACGACGGTGGGAACGATCACCATCCGGTCAACAAATGGGATACGCCAATGAAGACCTGGCTCAAAGACCACTCCAGTCAATTTTCCAAAGCGACTGATCAACCCCACTGTTCCGTATTTGACGGGAGTGTAGGTCAGCCCGATGAGGATCACGACGAAAAAGAGCGCCATCCCTGCCAGGATTATTTTACCCATCACCTTACTTGTTTTGCCTGTACCCCTGATTGTCATTTCACATCTCCTTTCTCTACTCAAATATCCAACGGTCAGTATCCCGCTCGTAGGAAAGAATCTCGTCCTCGGCGAAAAAGAGCGGCACCTCGAAGGCCGCCGTCTCTGGCCCGTCGGACCCGTGTACCAGATTGCGCCCGATCTCTAAACCAAAGTCGGCGCGGATGGTGCCTGGGGCTGCCTCGGCCGGATTGGTCGCTCCCATCGTGCGCCGCGCGATCTCAATAGCGTCGTTCCCCTCCAACGCCATCACCACGACCGGGCTGGAGGTGATGTAACGGATCAGCGGCTCGTAGAAAGGTTTGCCCTTGTGGATCGCATAATGGCGCTGGGCCAGCGATGTGTCAATCTGTATCAGTTTCAGCGCCGCTATGCGCAGCCCTCGCCGCTCGAAGCGGGTAATGATCTCTCCGATGAGCCCGCGCTGCACAGCGTCGGGCTTGACGATGACCAGTGTGCGTTCCAAGTGTCCTCCTCGTTTTTTATCCAGTTCTATAAAACATCCAACGCCCGGCGGTAGGTGGCCAATGCCTCCTGCAGCCGATCATCTTTCATATAGGCGTCACCCAGTATCTGCAACACGCTGACATCCGGCTGCTGCTCTACATACCCCTCCAGATCCGAAATAACGCTTTCCAGAAACTTGCTAGCGCGGATCACGTGGGTATAGGCCTCCAATGCTTCTTCTCGCTCACCGGCCTGCCACAGCGCCCGTGCCAGCGCCAACCAGTTCTCATAGTCGCGCGGATGCTCCTTCAAGTAAGCCCGTTCGGCTGCGACCCCGACAGATGGTACTTTCGGTGGCACCACGACTTTCTCGGTCGGCTCCAATATCTCCATCTCGACCATGCCCGGTATCTCCTCAATCACCGGCGCCGCAGATACTCGCTCCGTGGGCGGCTCCACCTCTGGCTCTAGTACCTCCTCAGGTGGTGGCTCCACCACCAGCGGGATCTCGATCACGGGCGGAGCCTCCACCTCTTTCAGGTGTGCCCATTCCGGGACCCTGGGCGGTGCGATCTCTTCCACCGGTAGGACATCTGCGGGTGGCGCCTCCGGCTCGCCGAACGCCGTCCAGCCAAAGGCCGGTTCTGGCGGCGGGGCTTTTTCGGCCACGGGGAATGTCTCTAC
>CAYQTW010000116.1:0-9102 GCA_964420485.1 uncultured Anaerolineales bacterium | reverse complement strand
TTCAGAATGACAGGCTTGTGACCGAGATCTTGCCCCACTTTATTGAAAAGATACCCAAGACTTGGGCGGGGGGCGGCCGTCGGTGTGGATGGAGCACAGACGACAATCGAATGTCTGAGCGATGACACAAGACGCCTCGCACTCTATCAGCAGGTCACGTGGAACAGTCCGATGACCTTGCCCTGGGCCTCGTTCCACAAGCGCATAGCATCGGGCGTGACTGCCAGTTCCGTCCGGCAGTTGTGCTTTTGCAAGTAGACTTGGGCCTCTTCCGAAAGGCGCACCAGGTCATATTGTCCTGTCCCAATGATGAGCAGTTCTGCCCCCTTTTCGTACACGTACCTGGCCTCGTCCAGGGAAATGGTGTGAGAGGTGCCGTAGATTCTCTTGGACAGTTTCTTCTTGCGCTTCTCGACCGAACCGTCCAATCTCAGGATGACGTCGTTTCTGATCTTTTGACCGCCAACGGTGATTGAGCCAAAGGTCGTGGCCTCGATTTTGGGTTTCATCCTCTTGCCATGTTCCTATCTGCTCGCCAGCACCGCCGCCACGTCGGCCAGCGTGCCGCGCCAGGGGCCGGATTGCTCTTGCTTCAGTGTGGTCACGGCGGCTGCAAAGTGAGTGGCTTCTTCAGGCGATGCGCTCAGACGCCTGCCTACGTAGGTAGCGAAGCAGGTGTCGCCCCGGCCGGTGCGCCCGTCGAGGGAGCGGGAGGTGAAAGGCGCTTCGTAAATCTGCCCGCCGGCGTAGACGGTGACACCCGACGATTGGGTGACGACGACCTCATTCTCAGGGGGGCCGTAGGCGGCCAGTTGGCGGGCGGCGACTCGCAAATCTGTCTGGCCGGTCAAGAGTTCAGCCTCGGCGCGATCTACCTTGAGGTAGGTCACGTGCGCCAGCCCCTCGGCCATGTCGGGCCACTGGCGAAAGACCAGATGACCGTCTTCACGGACGCGGACAAAGCCCTGCACGTCCAGCCCAACCGGGCCGCGGGCGGCCAGCAATTTGAGCAGGCCCAGGTCCACTTCGCCGGCGATGATGGGTGTGATCATGTACACCCTGGCCGACAGGGCGGGGACATCCCGCTGCTGGAAAGGGCCAGCGAAACTCAACAGTTTGCAGGTGCGGCGCTCCATATCGGCCGAGTTGTAGATATTCTCAATGCCGGAGGTCGCGGGCGCTGCGGCGGCAAAGACCCGAATGTCCTCTTGCTCGAGTTCGTCCAATAGGGCAAAGTCACTGGGGTGCAGGCGGGTGACGACGGCTACGCGGCGGCCGATGTGCCGCAGGGCCACACTGCCGTAGTAGACCGCGCCGCCGGAAGCGGTTTCGCTATTGCCATCTACTACCAACTTGTCTTTGGCAAAGTGGCCAAGCATTATGATGTCAACATTGTGCATTGTGTTTTGGTCTCCAAATTTTGCACCGCTTCGTACAGTGCCAGGATATTTTCGACCGGTGTTTCGGGCATGACGTTGTTGGTCGGGGCCAGGATGAACCCGCCTCCCTGCCCCAGAACCCGGCACAGCCGCGTGACCTCGGCGCGCACCTGTTCGGGCGTGCCCCGCGATAGAATGGTTTGAATGTCCAGCGCACCGTGGAAGCAAAGAGCCGCGCCGAAATCCCGCTTCAGCCCGGCCGGCTCCATGCCTTTGGCCGATACTTGGATGGGATTGAGGATGTCCACGCCCATCTCGATGAAATCGGGTATCAGGCGGCGGACGGCACCGCAGGTGTGATACTCAACCCACTGCCCGTGCGCTTTGGCCTGGGCGATAAAGCGCTCCAGGCTGGGCCTGACGAATTTGCGGAACATTCTGGGGCTGATCATTAGCCCATCCTGCACGCCCATATCGTCGGCGATAAAGTAGATGTCGGTCAGGTCGCCCACAGCCTCAAAGATGCGCCGGTCAAACTCCAGGTAAAACCGCTCCACTCGCGCGATGATGGCCTGGGCCAGGTCGGGGTTCAGCGCCAGGTCCATCATGAACTTTTCCATGCCGCGCAAAAACATCGCCAGGCGCAGCACGCATGTGGCGTTGGGGCCGGGGTCGCGGATGACGAGGGCGGGAACCATGCTTCTGGGCGCGGAAACCGCGCCCCTACTCAAGGCTTGGCAGGTGGGGCGCAGGCCGTCATAGTCGAACCAGTCGGGGTTGGGCCAGGGATGGGCCTCGACGTCGGCGATGGTCTGGGCATCTGCCAGCGGCGGTTCGACGACCTCCTCGAAAGGGCCGATCATCCGCTTGCGGATACCCCACCAGTCCACCCAACTGCCGTCGTCGTTGATGGGCAGCGGTGGCCCAAAGTACTCGGGCCAGACGGAGCGCAGGTCAACGCCCAATGCTTGCCAGACTGCCTCGTTGTCCTCGACACCAAAGTGCTCGCGGAGATGATCCGTGACCGGCGGCAGCGCCCACAGGTCCACTGGCACGCGGTCCGGCTCGACGTGGTTGATGGCGGTTAGCACTCGCTCTTTGCTGTTCACAGGTGCTAGTCTGCCCAGAGCAGCGACTTTTCCGTCTGCGGATCAAAGAACTGCACTTTGCGGGTGTTAAAGTCGAGCGTCGTGGCCTGACCCATTTTCAATTCCATCGCTGGGTCGGTTAGCACGCGAACGCTCGCCTCGCCGATGCGCACGTCAACCAGGTCATCGCGGCCCAGCGGTTCGACGACGAATATCTCGCCAGAGATGCCCTCGTCGGAGATGGTAATGTCCTCGGGGCGGATGCCTAGGATGACCTGGCCTTTGCCGGCGGCCTTCTCACCCCGGTTCGAGGGGATGATCACGTCGAAACCTTCACGGCGGGCGTGGTAGTCGTCGTTTTCGCGGGTGACCTCTACCTCTAAAAAGTTCATGGGCGGGTTGCCCACAAAGCCGGCGACGAACAGGGTGCGCGGCTGATCGTACAACTCGTCGGGAGGGGCGTAGGCTTGCAGTTTGCCGTTTTTCATCACCGCGACCCGGTTGGCCATCGTCATCGCTTCCACCTGGTCGTGGGTGACGTAGATGGATGTGATGCCCAGTTTCATCTGCAACCGTTTGATCTCGCTACGCATCGAGAGGCGCAGGCGGGCGTCCAGGTTGGAGAGCGGTTCGTCAAAGAGCAGCAATTGA
Source organism: uncultured Anaerolineales bacterium (assembly GCA_964420485.1). Taxonomy (GTDB): domain Bacteria; phylum Chloroflexota; class Anaerolineae; order B4-G1; family B4-G1; genus CAYQTW01. Next base: position 5,984 of record CAYQTW010000116.1, on the reverse strand, counting down.
GGCTCTTTGACCAGCGCCCGGCCCAGGGCGACCCGCTGTTGCTGACCGCCGGAGAGTTGCGCTGGCTTGCGGTCCATCAGGTGGCCGATGCCCATCATGTCTGCTACCCGCTGTGCTTGCTTGTGCATCTCCTCTTTCGGGACCTTTTTGAGTTTGAGGGGATAACTAATGTTCTGGAAGACGTTCATGTGGGGATAGAGCGCGTAACTCTGAAAGACCATGCCGACGTTGCGATCTTTGGGCGCGACTGCGTTGACGACATGGCCATCGAAGCGGATTTCGCCAGCGGTCGGTTTGTAAATGCCGGCCACCATTAGCAGCGTAGTCGTTTTGCCACAGCCAGAAGGCCCCAGGAAGGCGACGAACTCGGCGTCTTTGATCTCCAGATTGATCGAGTCAGCCCCTACGACGCTCCCCCACCGTTTGGTTAGATTCTCAAGTTCTACTCTCATGGTTCTCTCCTTATTGCGTACTGCGTAAAACGTAATCAGGTCTCACGTTTCACGTTTTACGTTCCCCCCTTGGACCCACCGCCGTAGATACTGAGCAGGGCTTCCTGGGTAAAGATGAAAAAGATCATCACCGGTACGAGTTGGAACAGGCCCACAGCGGCGATCTGGTTCCAACTGGTCGGCGCGGTGTCGCTCTGCAACTGGTTCAGATAGACCGGCAGGTTCGATACCTTTGAGCCGATGGTGAAGGTGAAGGGGATCAGGTAGGCGTTCCAGCCGCTGATAAAGTTAAAGATGGCCAACGCGGCGATACCGGGTTTGATCTGCGGGATAATGATCTCCCACCAGACCCGGAAGCGCGAAGCGCCATCAATCAGGGCGGCCCGCTCCATGTCCCAGGACAGGTTGTCGAAAAAGCCCTTCATCAGCCACACGCCGAGTGGCAGTTCCAGGGTGATCATCACGATGGCCACTCCGCCGACGGTGTTGAAGCCGAACCACTTGCCGACCACCGGGATGCCGGCGAGGAACAGTAATACCTGAAAGATGGCGATGAGCAGCAGTTCGGGGCGAAAAGCATGTAGTACCAGCGTCATTCCCAGGAAAACCTTGCGCCCGGCAAAGTTCATGCGTGCCAGCGCGTAGCCGGTCAGTGTCGAGATAAACCCGACTCCGACGACCATAGCGATGGCGATGCCGAACGAGTTCATCGTCACCCGCCAGATCTCGGGCGTGAACAGAAAAGTCCAATTCTGTAGTGTCAACCCGCCGAAATTGCCCTCGCTGTCAACCGGCATCAGGCCGTGGGTGTGCATGGAGAAAGTGGCGATAATGATCCATGCATAGCCGATCAGGATGGGTAGGATGCTGATGGTGAGTATCGCGTAGGGAAGTATCTGGCCCAAGACGCGCCGCGCGCCATACCCGCGTTCGGTCTCAAACGTTGTCGTCGTCATGTTGCCTCCTATAGCACATCAATCTTGGGCTCCTGCACCAACTCGTTGAATTGGAAGACGCGCAGGTAGACGATGGAAGCAGTGATAGCAATGATCACCAGGATCAATCCCCAGGCTGCGCCCTGGCCCCATTGGTTGGTACCAAAATAGGTGAACAGAGCCCGCTTGTAAGACGTGAGCGCCCATACTTCGGTGGTGAACAGCCCCGGCCCGCCCTGGGTCAGCAGCAGAATGTACTCGAAGGAGACGAGCAGCGAGAGTGTCTGGTAACTGGTCACGAACAGCAGCGGCCACCGGAGCAGTGGCAGGATGATGTCTCGGATCACATTCCAGGTGGAAGCGCCGTCCACTTTTGCCGCCGTGATATAGTCTTTGGGGATCGCCTCGATGGCCGAGGTAAAGATGATCATGCCGAAGGAAGCGCCGACAAAGCCGTTCACCAGAATGACGAACAGCCACGGCATCTCGTTGAGCCAATATGGTTGGTGTTCGACGCCGGCCATCCCCAGAAACCAATTGATGATGCCATACGGAGGCAACTGAGTGAAACGCCGCCACATCACGATGTAGACCACCGAGGGCGTGATGCGCGGCAGTAGCCATATCACCCGGAAGAGAAAACCCGCCCGGCGGTCAATGTTGGAGGTTAGCAAGGCCAACACCAGCGCCAAACCCACATTAAAAAAGCCCAATGTGAGGATGACATATTTGAACGTGTTGCCCATGATCTTGGGGAAGAACGTGTCGTTGAACATTCTTCTAAAGTTCTCAAACCCGATAAAGTGCCAGGGTTCGCTAAAGTTAGAACTGGACAGGTTAGTCATACTGAGGATGAACAGGATGATCGCGGGGATGAAAAAGAACACCACCACGAGAAAAGTGGCTGGGCTCATAAAGCCCCAGGCGCCCAGCGTGGCCCCGAACGATGGATCACGTTTCGTGGCAGCGCGTACATTCAACACCCCGGCGACGATCAATGCGGCGAGCGCGAGGTAGACCCCGATTATCCCATATTGAAACTGTAAGGTGATTCTCGCTCTCTCTGCCACCTGGCTTGTTTCTGGAAATTGCCCCCAGACGATGAGCAGCGTCACCACACCGAGTCCGATTGTACCAAGCCCATCCCACCTGCTCACGTGTCCACGCCGGTAGGCGAAAAAAGCCTGCATGAGAACGACGATGCCAACAAGCGGTATCAGGTAATTGAGCATAGAGCCATGTAAGAGTTTAACTCCCTCGTTTGTGTTGATGGTAATACCAGACGCGATCTGCGATCCGGTCAGCGATGCAAAGGGCATATCCTCCACGATAAAGGCGATCCACGGGAGAAAGAAGCAGACGATGGCCAACACGGCGCCAGGTATCCCGATCTTGTAGCCCGATAATTTTGGTCCAGAGGTCGTTGATTGATCTGTTGATGACATGTTCAACTCCTCCTGAGTAATGGGAGAGGAGGGACAATGCCCTCCTCTCTGGTATGCGATTGGCAACCTTAGCGAATTATCACATTGTCGCCTAGGTTGTTCTGCAGTTGATCCACGACGAGCGCCACTGCCTCCTCCGGCGTCAGTTCGCCAGATTCCACGGCCTGGATGCCGAGGAAGTAGGCTTCTGACCACGTGCTCCAGTAGGGGCTGTTGGGCAGGAAGGTGGTGTACTCGAGCAACGGCAGCGTCAGGCTCAAGAACTTGGCGCTGGTGTAAGGTGCATAGTCGGACTGGGACTTGAGGATACCCAGGTGACCGCTATCCACGGCGTAGGTGGTGTTGAGTTCCTTGACCGTGGCTTTAGAAATCAGCAACAGCGCTAGGTCAGGATGCTCGCACTGCGAACTGATCATGTAGACCAGCGGGTGGGTCAGTGTGGTGGGTTTGCCTGTGCCATCTTCGCGAGCGGGGATCGGGGCAAAGCCCACGTTCTCGAACAGATAATCCTCGCCGCCAACGTCCGTGAGGTAGTTGGTGTGCCAACTGGCCCAACGCCACGTTCCCTCAAACACAAAGAGCACCTTGTCGAACTTGCTAGTGTATTCCTTGTGATAGTCCCAGTCACCATCAAGTTTGTCGGGCCGGATGATGTTGCGCACTTGAGCAGCGTCGTATAGCATCTCGTACACTTTCAGAGCAGCGGCCTGGTCAAAGATCAGGGCATCTGTCTCACCCTTGATCTCACCGCCCGTGGCATAGTAGTAGTACAAAAAGTCGGGGCCGTTGGAGGGGCGGTGCCACCAGCCATCGCCTGGCTCGACGATGCCCTTCTCGACAGCCTCGGCGGCCGTGTCGAGCATGTCCTCCCAGGTGAACTCACCGGCGGCGACGCGCTCGTCCAGGCTCTCGACCTCCTCGTCGGTCCAACCCAACTCGCGCAGGAGCGGCTTGCTATAGTACATCGGGCGCGCCTCGGCATCCTGCGGGATGCCCCAGCGCTTTCCGCCCAACTCGGTCGCTGCCCACAGGCTGTCTATCACGTCGGCGAACTCGGGATAGTCGCCGATCATATCGGTGATGTCGGTGAGATACCCGGCTGTGGCCCAGTCGCCGATGTGCTCGTGGCCGGAGCATATGATGTCCGGCGCTTCGCCAGCGTCGGAGGCTAGTTCAAACTCGGTCTTGTAGTCACCCCAGTCCGCGTCGTCCTGGATGATCTCCAGTTCGATGCGGCGGTCGTCGCCTGCGTCTGCCAACGCCTGGTTGGCGGCGCCCACGGCGCTCACCAGGTTGTTGCAGCGCCCTTCTTCGTAGGGTGGGCTGGCCTTGCAGCGGGCGACGATATGGACTGCTTCGCCGCCGACCGGCACCTCGACCTCGACCTCGACCTCTTTGGTCACTTCGACCTCGACCTCTTTGACCACCTCGACCGTCTCTTTGACAGGCACCTCGACGGTCACGGTCTGGGGCTGGCAACTGATCAGCATCAAACTAACCACGACCAGAGCCGCCACAATAGTCCAAAACTTGCTTTTCATCTTTCCTCCTTATTTGTTTTTGAAACGATTGTCCGATTTCTAGTGCCTCAGTTGTTCCCGAGGCCAGGGTAAACTGACCCTGTTTGATTGTCCCGGGTCATCACCTCCTTTCATGACTTTGCGAGTGTCTCTTGCCGTTTCCCCCTGTTTTTCCTGGCTTTGCGCCAGGGGCAGAGACGGGCGATTACATCAGATAGGAATGGGGGAAGGCCTGTGCTCTCACGAATTACCAGTTTGGCCGGCAGAACCTCGGACCCCACGTCTTCCTGGCCTTGGATGAGTGCCAGCAGCATGTGTATCAACCGCTGGCCCATCAGATCGGTGGGCTGCCGAACGGTGGTGAGAGGTGGATAACAACGCGGCCGACTCCACGTCGTCAAAGCCCACGACCGACATCTCCTCCGGCACCCGCACCTTGGCCTGATGCAGACCGCTGAGTACGCCGATGGCGGTCATATCGTTGAAGCAAAAGACGGCGGTCGGAGGTTGGGTACAGGACAACAGATGCTCTTGGGCCACCTTTTCAATGCTCGTGACCAGGTGGGCTAGAAAAGGGGCCGAGACCGATGTGATTACCACACCGATAGTCGCCGTGTCTCGTGTCACCAGGCTGCGGGCCAACAAACTGGGTGTGTACCTCATCTCTTTTGCCAAACGACAGATGCGGGTCTTTGTCTCCTGGCTGATGCGGGGGTGATCACTGAGCGCACGGGAGACGGTGGAGGGTGAGACCCCGGCTGTCTTGGCTATGTCCTTGATGGAGACTGCCATCGGTGTCCATCTTTACGCACACGTTTGCACTGGTGAGGATTTATTTACCCCGCGAGGGCGGGGCTTGCGCACACGTTTGCACACGTAAATTTTACCATACCTGGGCCGGTTTGTCAATACAAAAAAGTGGGGGTGGTTCCCTATTCTGTGATTCTCTACCGTACATTAACAACCAGGGACTGAGGCGGCTGAAAAAGCAGGTGCACATTGAGAGGTAGCCCTCGTTTCAGAACGTGTCTGAGCCAATCCAAGCCAAGCCGGAAGAGGCTCTTGTCGACTCTATCTGTGCGGCCAATGAGTCCTGTGTACCCTCGCGCAATGACAAGCAGGCCCAGAGAGCCCAGTGCGGGAAAACCGCACGCCGGGATCTGTGCGGGGGCTGTTGGGTGACTGGCAGTCCTACCGCGATGACCGCCCGTCGTTGCCCCGTTACATTCATTTAGGAAAACGTATAGCAGCGTCACTCCTGTCAAAGTCGAGAACATTCACTTCCATACCAACTTGGCAACTGTCACTTGACGATAATATCGTTCGGTGATATTATTACTGCATGATCGAGTCCTTCGCATCCAAAGAAACCGAGAAGATATTCCACGGCAAGCCACGGCAATGTCTCTAGTACACGACGGCGTAAATCATTCGGCAGTTAGGCGGTCAAGGGACGACCAGCATAGGTCCACTTGAAGGGCTTCGCCATCGTTCTGTTAAAGTAGTCTATGAAAGCCAAGATGCGCCGACGTAGCTCCTCGACCGATGAAAAGCTGGCCCGCTTCAGCGGTTTGCGGACTAGGATGCTGAACCATATCTCCGCCTGATTGAGCCAGGAAGTATGCTTGGGAG
>CAYQTW010000115.1:1794-9117 GCA_964420485.1 uncultured Anaerolineales bacterium | reverse complement strand
GCGAGGTATGGAAACCTCGGCTACATTGCCCCACTTTATTGAGCAGATACAGTTAAGGATTGTAAAGACCTGCCAGGTTTCCGCCAGAGCTTTTGTGAGCCAGATGCGACACGATCAAGAGAGCGTTTCACGTTTGGGACAAAGGGAATGCGGTGGCGATTTGAAGCAGGGGGCCTGGTTGACTGACAAATTCAACACTTGACTCCGGATACAGAAAATAGGACGCAGATGAACGCAGAAAACGCAGATTTTGTTAATTTCCAGGGCAGATCAGCGTGAATCTGCGTCAATCTGCGTCCGAATGTTAAATTTGTCGGCCAATCAGCATCTACCCTCTGCTGGCTACAGATCACTGACGATGGCCAAACTAACGATCTCTTTGCTGGGGTCTTTCCAGGTCACTCTCAACGGCGAGCCTGTCACCGGTTTCACCACCGACAAGGCGCGGGCGCTGCTGGCCTATCTGACCGTCGAAGCGGCCCGTCCCCACCGCCGAGATGCACTGGCCGGCCTCCTCTGGCCCGACCAGCCCCAGCGCAAGGCCCGCCAAAACCTGCGTCAGGCGCTCTCTCACCTGCGTCAGGCGCTCGGCGACCGCGACCGGGCCACGCCGTTCCTGCTGGTTAGCCGCGAGACAGTCCAGTTCGACGCCGCCAGCGACCATTGGCTGGACGTGGCGGCGTTCACGGATCTGGTCGAGACCTGCCGGGCCCACCGGCATCGCCGCCTGGAGACGTGTCTTCCCTGTATGCGGCGGGCGGAGCGGATGACCGCGCTGTACAGGGGGGACTTTTTAGAGCAATTCTTCCTCAGTGACAGCAACGTCTTTGAGGAATGGGCATTGCTCGAACGGGAATGGCTGCACCGCCAGGCGATGGAGGTGTTCTCCCATCTGGCCGGCTATTACGAGCGGCGCGGCGAGGGTGAGCGAGCGCGTCACTATGCGTGGCGGCAGGTGGAACTTGAGCCCTGGCGTGAGGAGGCGCACCGGCAGTTGATGCGCCTCTTGGCGCTCGACGGGCAGCGCAGTGCGGCCCTGGCTCAGTACGAAACCTGCCGCCGGACGTTGGCCGAGGAACTGGGCGTCGAGCCGACGGACGAGACGATCTCGCTGTACGAGCGAATCAGCGAATCAGCGAATCAGCGATTGCAGGTCTGCATACTTACAAACCTGCCACCCTCACCTACGCCTTTCGTCGGCCGAGAGGGAGAACTGGCGGAACTGGCCGAACATCTGGCTAATCCCGATTGCCGCCTATTGACCCTCGCCGGTCCCGGCGGCATTGGCAAAACCCGTCTGGCGCTGCAAGTAGCGGCGGACCAGGTAGGGGCCTTTGCCCACGGGGTATACTTTGTGCCTCTCGCCCCCGTCAGTTCAGCCGAGCACCTCGTTCCCGTGATAGCGGACGCCCTCGATTTCCCCTTCGACGGTCGCCAGCACCCCAAAGAGCAACTCTTGGACTATTTGCGTGAGAGAGAGATGCTGCTGATACTGGACAACGTAGAGCACATCCTGGAGGGGGTGGGGTTGCTGGCCGAGATATTGAAGCGTGCGCCGGGCGTGGTGCTGTTGGTCACGTCGCGGGAGCGGCTGAACCTGCGCGAGGAGTGGGTGTACGCGGTCGCGGGGTTGACGTACCCGGAAGATGAATCAATGGACAGATTGGAGACTTTTAGCGCGATCAATCTGTTCCAGCAACGCGCCCGCCAGGCACACCGGCATTTTGCACTTTCGGAGACAGAGATACCTTACGTGGTGCGCATCTGCCAGTTGGTGGAGGGGATGCCGCTGGGTATCGAGTTGGCGGCGGCCTGGGCGGCCGTGCGCTCTGGCGCGGAGATTGCCCAGGAAATCGAATGTAATCTCGACATCCTGACGACATCCCTGCGCAACATGCCTGCGCGGCAGCGGAGCATGCGGGCGACGTTCGAGTATTCCTGGCACTTGCTTTCAGAGACGGAAAAGGACATCTTTAGCCGTCTGTCCGTCTTTCGCGGGGGATTTCGGCGGGAAGCAGCCGCAGTGGTGACCGGGACATCCCCACTTACCCTGTCGGCTCTGCTGGACAAGTCTCTGATCCGCCGCGCGGCGCCCGACCGGTACGATATGCACGAACTGTTGAGACAATACGCAGCCGAGAAACTCGAGGCCGATCCGCAAAAGCAGGAAGAAACCCGGATGCAGCATGCTCGTTATTTCGCTGCTTTCCTGGAGCAACGCTCCAGGCACTTGCAGGGCGCGAAACAGAGACAGGCACTCACGGAAATCGGACTAGAGGTCGAAAATGCGCGTCAGGCCTGGCAACTGGCGGTGGCGCGCGGCAATGTTCAGCAGGTTGAACAAAGCCTGGAAAGCCTGTACCACTTTTGCGACATCCAGAGCCGGTTTCAGGAAGGAGTTGAACTCTTTGCCCAGGCGATAGACCGGTGGAGCGGAGACGCGCAACAGGTGCGCATCTTTGGCAAAGCCCTATCTCGCCAGGGTGCGCTCTATCGTCACCTGGGCCACTATCAGCAAGCCCGAACCTCCCTGGAGCAAAGCCTGGTGATCTCTGAGCGCCTGAAAACACAAACCGAGCAAGTCTTTTGCCTGGTCAATCTGGCGGACGTGGCCCGCAGACAGGGGAAATACGAGGAGACAGAACAACTGGCTCAAAAAAGCCTCAATGTGTCCAGACAGATTGAAGACACCTGGGGTGCAACGTCTTCACTCTGGCTGCTGGGGTTAGTTCGATATCGAACCGGGGACGTGGCTCAAGCACAGATATTGCTCGAAGAGAGCCTGGCTATCGGTCGGGAAAGTGGCAATCGGCGCCTCGTGATTTCCCCTCTCAATACATTGGGAGACATAGCCTGTCACCAGGGAGATTATGCCAGAGCACGAACCTTGTTCGAGGAATGTCTGGCGTTGAGCCGGGAACTGGGGGACCAATTCAAGATCGCAATGCACCTCAATAACCTGGGCACCGTGATGCACGTTCTGGGCAAGTACGCAGAGGCCCAGCCGTTCTATCGAGAAAGCCTGGAAATCTGCCGCCAGATTGGCGACCGGGCAGGACAGGCAATCGCGTTGAGCAACCTGGGCGAAGTGGCTTATGCGCTCGGCGAGCATCCCGACGCGATAGAGTTTTACCGGCAAGGGCTGTCCATTGGGCGGGACATCCAGGATCAACGCACTGTCATAACTTGTTTGAACAACTTGGGAGAGAGCACCTGTGCCCTGGAGGACTATGAGGAAGCCAATGTCCACTTTGCCGAGGCGCTAAAGGTTGCCGCAGAGGCCCGGGCATCGCCGATGCTAATTAAAGTCCTGGTCAACCTGGCCGTGCTCTTTGCCAGACAGGGCCAAAGAGACCGGGCGGCAGCGCTGCTGGGTCTGGCACGCCAGCACCCCGCCAGTGAACAGGCAATCCAAGAAAAGGCCGGGCGTTTGCTGGATGAAATGGGCCTGGTTCCGCCGGACAGTGTCCCCGGGTCCCTGGATGTGGTCGTTGCCGAGATACTCGCAGAGATCTCTCCACCTTCTACTCACTTTCCTCCTCAAACGCCAGCGCCAGCGCCCGGTCTGTGACTGAAGCGTAGGCCAGGGTGAGTGCCCCGACAAACGCCTCCGGGCGGCGGGAGAAGAGGGGCGAACCGAGCCGCTTCAAAAGCGCCGTCTCCACCGGCGGCGGTGCGATGGTCACACGAAAGTCCCCCAGTCCCTCCCGCAGTTCCCAGAAACGGGCCGCCTGCCCCAACCCGGCCAGGAGCCGCTCTTGCGGCTTGTCGAAGCGGCGGTCCAAATAGCGCAGCGTGGAGCCTTGCTCTCGCCAGACCAGAGCGGCGGGCACGAGCAGGCTGGGGTCATCGCGGGCCTGGAGGAAGAAGCGCAAGACCCACTCGGAGGGGCAAGGTAACATTGCCCAGGGGCAGGGGTTGCCCCTACCCTCGCCCCCTGATTGGCCGACAAATTTAACATTCGGACGCAGATTGACGCAGATTCACGCTGATCTGCCCTGGAAATTGACAAAATCTGCGTTTTCTGCGTTCATCTGCATCCTATTTTCTGTATCCGGAGTCAAGTGTTAAATTCGTCAGTCAACCAGCTCGCCCCAGAGGAAAAGATGGCCTGGGGAACCTGGGAGCCACGTGGCGTGGAGCACTTGGCGCCCAGGCAGGAGCGCGATGGGTTCGTGTTCATGCTCGTGCTCGGCGGCAGGCGCCGTTTCCGGGGACACCGTGTCCGGCGGGCGCTCTCGCCCCCACGCCGCCAGGTTTTCCCGCACCTGCGCCAGTGAGGTGGAACCAAAGCCGCGCAGGCGCAAAAGTTCGGCGTCGCTGCGGGCGGTCAGATTCTCCACCGTGGTGATGCCGGCCCGCAGCAGCGCGTTGCGGGCGCGGGTGGGAAGACCAAGAACATCAATGGTGATCATCTTGAAAACGAGCGGGCCGCCTCGTATCCCGCCGCCAGTGCCTTCAGGTTCAGGTCCGCCGTCCCTCGCGGAGCCCGGTCCCGGATCGCCGCCTCCAGCGCCTCCCGCGATACAATCCCGGTCAGCCCGGCCAGCAGTCCCAGGCCGACCACGTTGGCAGTGATCGCCCGTCCTGTCACGTCTCGCGCCAGAGTGGTCATCGGCACGCGCACGGCCTGCGTCGTCGGGGCGCGCGTCACGTGATCGGCATCCAGGATCAGCAACCCGCCCCGGCGGCTATGCCCGCCGTACCGGTCGCACGCTTCCTGGCTCATACAGAGCGTGATGTCGGCCTGGATCACTTTGGGGTAGCGGATCTCGCCTTCGGAGAGCACCACCTCTGAGCGGCTGGCCCCGCCCCGCGCCTCCGGCCCATACGACTGGGTCTGGACGACGTTTTTGCCATCCCGAATAGCCGCTTCGGCCAGGAGGATGCCGGCCAGGATGGCGCCCTGCCCACCGGTACCGGCCAATCGTACCCCGTAACACCTCGCCATCAGGCCGCCTCCTTTTGTGCTCGTTCAATGATCTGATCGTAGAGCCGGGTGTACTCTGGGACGTCCCGGTCCACAAACACGCCGCGCACAATCTTGTCGTGCTTTTCCTCCGCGCTCATCTTGGCGGCTCGCTTGAGCGGCACACTCTGTTCTTTGAGACGGCGCATCATGTCGGGCGCAGAGCCCCAGCGGTTGATCCGGCCCAGCGTCGTGTGACAGTAACTCACCGCTTCGACCAGCGCAAAGCCCTCTTTGGTGATCGCCTGGGCGATGTACTTTTCCAACTCTCGCACGTGATAGACGGTGCTGCGGGCGACAAAGGCCGCCCCGGCCGTCACCGCCAACTCGGCGATGGGGAAGGGCTGCTCGATATGACCGTAAGGAGCGGTCGCCGCCCGCGCGCCGATGGGCGTCGTGGGCGAATACTGCCCGCCAGTCATCCCGTAGGTGAGATTGTTGACCACGATGGCGGTCAGCCCAATATTGCGCCGGGCGGCGTGGATAAAGTGGTTGCCGCCGATAGCCAGCGCGTCGCCGTCTCCCATCACCACGATGACCTTCATCTCTGGCCGTACCATCTTGAGGCCGGTGGCAAAGGCCAGCGCCCGCCCGTGAGTAGTGTGCATAGTATTCAAATCCACATAGACCGGCATCCGCCCCGTGCAGCCGATCCCAGAGATCATTGCCACGTCGTTCTTGTCCAATTGTAAACCATCCACCGCCCGGACGATGGCCCCCATGACGATACCAATGCCGCAGCCGGCGCACCACACGTTGGGGAACTTTTTACTGTGGCGCAGGTATTTTTCGTGGACACGCGACTCGCGTTGTGGTCTTTTCATTTCCTACTCCCTATCCTCAATCGCCGCCAGTATCTCGGCCGGCTGGATCATCTCGCCATCGGCCCGGTTGACGCGGCGTGCCTTGTGCCGCCCCAATACCCGCTCCACCTCCAGCGCCAGTTGGCCCAGGTTCATCTCCGGCACCACGACGCGGTGCAGCCGGGCGGCGGCGTGCTCAACGACCTCCTCGGCAAAGGGCCACAGAGTTTTGAGTTTGAGAAAGCCGACCTTGCGCCCCCGCTCCCGCGCCAATTCGACGGCGTGATGGGCCGAGCGGGCTGCCACCCCATAAGCAATGACCAGCGTCTCGGCCTCCTCGATGCCATCCTCGTCGTAGAGCAGAATGTCCGAAAGGCTGCGGTCAATCTTGCGAAAGACGCGCTCCAGCCAGGGCTGGATCTCGTCCGGCCGGTTAGTTGGATACCCGCGCTCGTCGTGATACAGGCCGGTGATGTGGTAACGATAGCCCTCGCCAAAGGGCACCAACGGCGGCACGTTGCTCAAGTTCTCGAAAGGCTTGTACCACTCCGGCGGCACCGTCGTGTCCGGCCTCTCCACCCGCTCAATGGTGTCTGAATCAGGCAGGACGACGCGCTCCCGCATGTGACCGATGACCTCGTCCATCAACAGGATCACCGGCGTGCGGTACCGTTCGGCAAAGTTGAACGCCTGCACCGTCAGGTCAAAGGTCTCACGGACGGACGATGGGGAAAGGACAATGATGGGATGATCGCCGTGGGTGCCCCAACGGGCCTGCATCACGTCACCCTGGGAGGGGCTGGTGGGGCGACCGGTGGAGGGTCCCAGCCGTTGCACGTCTACGATGACGCAGGGAATCTCGGCCATCGCCGCGTAACCAATGTTCTCCTGCATCAGGCTAAAACCGGGGCCGGAGGTGGCGGTCAGCGCCTTGGCCCCGCCCACCGACGCGCCGATGACGGCGGCGATGGAAGCAATCTCGTCCTCCATCTGGATGAATTTGCCGCCCACCTGGGGCAGCCGCCGAGACAGTACCTCGGCGATCTCGGTGGCCGGGGTGATGGGGTAGCCAGCGAAGAAGCGACAGCCGGCAGCGACGGCCCCCTCGGCACAGGCCTCGTCGCCTTGCATCAGTCTCGCGGTCATTCTTCCTCCTCCTGCTCGACATCCGTCACAAAGATGGCAAAGTCCGGGCAATGCAGTTCACACCAGCGGCAGGCAGTACACTTTTCCGGGTGGGCCACGATGACCCGCCCGTCGGTGCCCTGCTCCAGCACCCCGGTCGGGCAGAACTCGACGCACAGCCCACAGCCCTTGCACCAGTTGGGAAAGACGGTCACGCGGCCACGCGGAAGGCGGCGTTTGGCGTGGGGCCTGGTTTCCTCTACGATCTCTGTAGTATCTAATTCACTCATTCGTTTGCCTGACCTCCTTCGAGTTGCATTATCCCACAAAACATAATTCTGGGCCAGTGCGTCCGGCTGGCGCGGGGCACAACAACGAATTGGGAAACAAACGAATTTCCTCTCATTCAATTTTTTCCCTCATTCG
>CAYQTW010000115.1:0-1694 GCA_964420485.1 uncultured Anaerolineales bacterium | reverse complement strand
TTTTTTCCCTCATTCGTTCTAGTGTTTTTATGCAGAACCCTCATAAACGTGAAACGTGAAGCATGATCAAATTTCACGCTTCACGTTTCACGTCGAGTCAGGTGATTGACAGAATGTAACAATGACGCTTAGGCGTCAGCCTCTGCGCCGAGCATTCCCCTGGCGTACTCGTACCCCCGCCCGAACGCCCGCATGTTCAATTCCTCCGTCCCCTTGGGCACACTGTCGAGGACAGCCTGGCGCATGGCCTCCTCCGATACCACGTCGCTGAGCGCAGTCAGCGCCCCCAGCATGACGATATTGGCCACGATCCGTCGCCCCAGTTCTTGCTCGGCGATGCGGGTCGCCGGGATGGGAACGACGTGCTGTCCGGCAGACGGGTCAGGCTCCACCAGATCGGCGTCAGTCAACAGCAGCCCCTCCTCAACTAACTGGCCGTGGTAGGTGGTGTATGCCTCCTGCGACATGAGCGCCATCACAGCCGGGCGGGTGACCTGCGGGTACGTGATCGCGCCGTCGGAGATGATGAGCGCGGTGCTGCACGCCCCACCACGCGACTCGGGGCCGTAGGACTGCGTCAGCGTCGCCTCCCGCCCATCGTGGAGCGCTGCCGCCTTGCCGACGATTTTGCCAGACAGGATAATGCCCTGTCCGCCAAACCCACCCAACCGCACCTCGGCCTGACCGGCGCTGCCAACGACGAGCGGTTCGACTTTGGCCGGCGTAACGGTGGGCTTTTCCTCCCCCAGTTCTATCTCCACCTCGAAGGAAGTAGTTGCTTCTGCGGAAGGGCGATGTAGGAGCCCCAGGTCATCACAGGGGTGCAACTCGCCGTACACCTCCCGCAGACGGTCCTGGAAAGTAGGCCGCTCAATGTTCACGAACTCGCCGCAGACGATCTCCCCGTCAAATCCAATGTCCACCTCCCACGGTTTGGCATCGTGGCGGATGACGCTGTGCTCCTGATAGTACTTGAGAATATCACCATCCTTCCACCTCTTTCTGTTAAAGCGCACAAAGAGCGTGGGGCAGGGAGCGATGGCCTCGACGACGCTAAAGCCGGGCTTCAAGAGCGCCTTGTAGATGGACCTCTCCAGCCGGCGGGCGTGGAGTGTCGTCCAGCGAGCCACGTAGGTCGCGCCGGCAGCGGAAACCAGGTTGGGAATGTTGAAAGGGTGCTCCAGGTTGCCTCGAGGCGAAGTGCTGGTACGGGCATCCGTCGGCGTCGTCGGCCCCATCTGCCCGCCCGTCATCCCATAGTTAAAGTTGTTGACGCAGATGACTGTGAGATCCATATTGCGGCGGGCGGCGTGGATCAGGTGATTGCCACCGATGGCAACCAGGTCTCCATCGCCGGAGAAAACGACGACCTCGAGTTCTGGGTTGGCCAGTTTGAGGCCCGTGGCGAAGGGGATGGCCCGCCCGTGGGTGGTGTGAAAGCCATCGAGCCGCAGGTAGCCGGCCACCCGTCCGGTGCAGCCGATGCCGGAGACAATCGCCACCTTGTCCAGGTCGAGCCCGGAGCGCGTGAGTGCGCTGACGAAACAACTCAGCGCCGTGCCTATCCCGCAGCCAGGGCACCAGATGTGCGGCAGCCGTTCCGTGCGCAACAACTCATCCATCGGATGCCGTTCGATTTCCTCTAACGTCGGTACGCCCTCTAGTTCGTCTTTCATCTCTACCCCCTCCTACCG
>CAYQTW010000114.1:0-9119 GCA_964420485.1 uncultured Anaerolineales bacterium | reverse complement strand
GCGTGATGCGTGAAACGTGATGATTTCACGCCGTATGCTCAGCTCATAGGCTTCCTCCTCTACTCATCTTACTCACCTACTCAGCGCCCGACACCCACACTGCCACCAAAAGCGGCTGACATCTCCTCGTAAATCGCGGCGATGCTGGCTTCGTCGCCCAGGTAAAAGTTGCCGTGGGCCTGGAGAGCCAGTTTGGCCAAGAGGTCCTCGTCAGCGTCGTTTCCGTAGGCGATGGTAAAGACGGTGGTGTCGTTGGCGGCGGCCATCTCGATCAAATCCTGGTTAAAGCGATAGCGGGAACTTTGCGTGTCCAGGCCGTCCGTCAGGACGACCATGGCGTTGCTCGTCTGCGGGGAGTTGGTGTCGGCGATGATGGTGGCCGCGTCGCCAATGGCGTCGTAGAGGGCCGTATAACCATCCGCCTCCAGCCCCTCGATCATGCCGATGACCTTGCCGCGCGTCAGGCCGACCTGTTCGTGGATCAGGATGGCGTCTGGCTGGGTCGAGAACGCGACGATAGTGATAAAATCGTCGTCCCCCATCTGCTCCACGAACTGGATGGCCGCCTCACGCGCGCCGTCTATCTTGCGGCCGGCCATACTGCCGGACGTGTCCAACAACATTACCAGGTTCACGTCCTTGCGCGCCGCCTGCCACAAGTCCTGCACGGCGTAAATCGTATCCACGCTGGGCGAGCCAAAGACGATCTCTGGCTGGGACAGATCAACAGAGTGGGCCTCGTCCAGCGGCGGGCCCAGGGGCACGCTCTCGTTGACCGGCCGCAACCCGTTAGCCAGGGCCATCCGTTGCGCTTTTTCCCCCAGCAAATAGTCGCGGAAGATAGTAGCCGCCTCCTGCGTCTCGGCACCGGCTGCGCCGTTCAAGCAGGCCGGGTGCGTGGCGATAAAGGTGCCTTCGAAGGGATAGATGGGCACCAGGCCCGGATCGCCGCCGCCGTAGTTGACGACCGTACTCTCGTACATCACGGCTGCCCCCAGATAGCCGATCCCCCGTTCGCTCATCGTCCGCCCCAGGTCGTCGGTGGTGCTGCTGAACCAGGAGACGGCGGCCTCGAACGCGCTCACCGAGGCCTGCACGATGGGCTTTTGCACCTCGTCCACGCCGACGGCTTCCGTTTTCGCCTCGGCCGCCTGGACGATGGCGAGAAGGGTGCTGGCGCCGGTGGCGGACAGGCCGGGGTGAGTGTGACCCAACCGCAGCGTGTCGCCGAACTGGCCGCCGCTGTAATAGTCCCAGGCGGATGGGTCAGCGGCCAGGCTGCCCACGTCGAGCCAGCCCAGGGAGCGGCCGGGCCAGCCCAGCGCCTCGGCCACCGGCCGCCACATAGCGATGACCAGCGGGCTTTCGGCTAC
The DNA here is from genome assembly GCA_964420485.1 of uncultured Anaerolineales bacterium. Classification (GTDB taxonomy): domain Bacteria; phylum Chloroflexota; class Anaerolineae; order B4-G1; family B4-G1; genus CAYQTW01. Next base: position 7,746 of record CAYQTW010000114.1, on the reverse strand, counting down.
GCTGACACAGTTGCCCTGGAAACTGTTCACGCCCTGATCGGCCAACAGGTTGACCCAGACCGGGCCATCCGGTATCCACAGTGCCGGTAGGGGGCCGCCGTCAGCCATATCGGTCACGGCCTGTCCCGATTCGACCGGGTCGAGCACGACGTAGACCGGTTTGCCGGCGGCCGTCTCGATTTTGGCATCGTTAAAATCATCAATCGCCGCTTCCAGCCAGGGGGTAAGGCTGGTATTGGCCGTCACTTGGACCACGACTGCGTTGCGGGGCGGGCCGTCACCGCCGATTGAACTACAAGTGCAGGTGACGGTCATCAAGCCCAGGATTGTTATCAGCAGCAAAATGTTGCGCTGTCTTTTTTGCATCGTTGCTCTCCTCGTACTCCTAACGCCCGACGGTGATCAGCGTCATCTCCACGTACCGGTCTTCCGCCTGCAATCCCGCGTCCTCGGTCTCCCAGTGCTCCTCCGGCGGCAAGGTGCCCTCGACGATGAAGCGTGCCGGGTCAATGCCCTGGGAAACGAGGTAATCTACCACCGATTGCGCACGCGCCTCGGCAAATTCCAGAATTTCATCTTTCGTGTACGTGCCGGGCGGGCCGGGCCAGGCCGCGCAGCCCTTGACTTGCAGGAACAGGCCCACGCTCTGCGACAGGGTGGGCATCACGCAGTCGTCCAGGATGCGGCGCGATTCCAGCGTCAACTCGGTCGATTCGGGCAAAAAGGTAAAGCGGCGGCAGGGCAGCACCACCAGCGTCGCCGCGTCGTCGGTGCTGACGCCGGATAGGTCGAGTTGGGCGGAGAGGGAGAAACTGTCGTTGACCGGGTTGCCGTTGGCCTGCAGAGTGGCCTGCGCGGCCGACCGGGAGACGAAACCTGGGTTCACCAGATCGGCCACGTCGTCGTCGGGCACCTCCAGGCCAGAGGCAGCCCACACGCGCCGGGCGATCTCGAGCCGGTTCACGATGGGCCTGGGGTCGCGCATGACAAAGGCATTGTCGCCCAGATCGGCCTGGGCCACGCTCTCTAGCCACAGGGTCAGGTCGTCGCTCGCGCTCTCAGGATAGACAAAACTCCAGTCGTTGTGTCCCCAATCGGCGATCTGGGCCGCGGCCGTGTCAAAGTCCTCCACCTGCGCCTTTAGCGTGTCGAACCAGGCATCGTGAAAAGACTGTACCAGGTCGGCCTCGCCGGCGATGGACTGGCGGGACGTGACCACCACGTCAATGACGATGCGCAACTGGTTGGAACTCAGGAGGGGCGTGCCCCCGCTCGCCTCGGCGTCGTAAATGTCCGGCTCCCAGCCAGAGACGGCGTCGGCCTGCCCCGCGTTAAAGACCTCGATGGCCTCGGCCACGCTATCCTCGGGTAGTAGTGTCACGTCGAAGCGCGGGTTCAATCGGGCGATGGAGAGGGTGTAGTAGACAAAGTACTCGCCCACGCTGCCCCGTGAAAAGGCGATGCGCTTGCCTTTCAAGTCGTTGATCGTGGCGACGTCGCGCGCCCACAGTTGGTCGGCGCCGGCACTCTCGTCAATGATGGCCGTGATGAGGCCGAGGCTGCTCAGGGCTACCGAGTCCAGCGTGGTCAGCAAGCAATCCCATTGCCCGCTGTTGAGCAAGGCGGTGCGCTGCTCCTCGGAGACATCGTAGGCCGGGTCGTCGTCCAGGAAAAAGGGCACCAGCCCCAGGTGAAAGCCGTGCGCGACGTCTGTACCCGACATTTGCATCTGTTGCAAAGTAAAGTAACTGCCAAAGGCGTCGGCGCCGCAGACGTAGGTGGGCAGGCCATCGTCGGGATCATAGTCAGGGGCGAAAATGGGGTCTGGCGATTCCAGGTGCACGACGGGCGTGGCGTAAGCAGGCGTCGCTCCCCCGGCGACGGGCGTCGCGGTGGCGCTGGCCTCGGTAAGCAATTTATTGATGGCCCCGTAGGCGACTGCACCGCAGGCAATCACCAGGGCAATACCGACGATAGCGATAAAGATGAGCCGGGTTCTATTTATGTTTTCCATGTGTCACTCCTCACGTTTTAATGTAGCCCAGATTGCGCAGGACGTCGCCGGTGCTCTGGCCGGGAAGGACCTGGAACTGGTAACGACCATCATCATCCCGGTCCACGATCAACTCGTTCGCTTCCGGCAAGACGCAATGTTTACTGCCGCGCACGCCGCCCAACATCTCCTGATAAGCCCCAATGCTGAAAAAGCCGATGTACAGATCTCGCGTTTCCACCGGCAAGTAGAGGGGAGATTGGCTGGGCTTGGGTGGATAAACGTCGTCGCTGTCACAGGTGATGCCCCCCAGTTGCACCCGTCGAAAGGGCTGGTCGAGGTGATTCAACGGCAGCACGATAAAGTGTTCGCCCAGAGCCCAACTGTCGGGAAAAGAGGTCATAATGGAGCCATCAATGATGTACCAGGGCAACTTGGAATTGTTCTCTTTGACCATGACCACTTTGAAAAGGTGGGCGCCATGTTCAGAAGTTGTGTAGCGTCCAAATTCGCCCATCACGTCGGGCACGGGCACGTCGTAACGGCCGCACACCTCTTGCAGCGTGGTCAACAGACGGCGCACGAACCCGTGATAGTCAAAGGTGAAATCGAGGGTCATTGGCACCGGCACGCCGCCGCCAAAGTCAAAGATGTTCAGACTGGGATACAGTTGCCGCAATCGGGCGTAAATTTCAATCGGCGGCTCGAGCCAGGTCAAAAAATCCGCTTCGTTCACAATTTGGCTACCTACCATGGCGTGGTAGAGTTTGAGGTTGAGATTAGGAGCGGCGGCGGTAAGAGCGGCCACTTTCCGCAAGGTGTCTACGTCCATCCCGAAACGAGAATTAGCCGCTTTCATCTCGGCCTGGTTCTGGTGAGGGCCGTAGCACTTTTGGCGCAGGCCGACATCAAAGGAGAGGCCAGACTCGATCAGGGGAAACAACTCGCCCAGGTCTTCGAGCACGGGGATGACGTTGTTGTGCTCACGCTTGAGCCTGACGATGTTGGCAGCATAGTCGCTCCCGGCCGGTTTGAAGCCGTTGCAGATAACCATCCGCTCCGGCGGCAGGTGGCCGGCGGCAACCATGAGCCGGGCGATCTCGACGTCCACGGTGGAGGACATCTCATAATGGGTGCCGGCGTCCAGCGTCGTGCGCACGACTTCCTCGGCAGCATTGGCCTTGGAGGCGTAGGCGTAATAGAAGCGGCCGGCGTACCCAACCTCGGCGCTCACGGCGGCAAAAATCCGCCGCATCGCAGCGATTTTCTGGCGGATCTTGGGCAGGTAAACGATTTCCAGCGGGCTGGGCAAGGTTTTCCCCAACCCCTGGTCCTGCCTGCCGCCGGTGAACAGTTGTGTCAGGTCCAGGTCATCAAAGTAAAGCCGACCTTCGCGGGCGCTCAAATAGTCGTTGAAAATGTGATTGGGAACCGGTGTCTCCCGCTCCCAGCCGATGACAGGGTGTGTCATTACAGTGTACTCCTCACATACTTTACGGTAAAGGCCGCCAAAAGTTGCCTGAACATGAAACTGGTGTGAATTGTAGCACATTTTCCCTCAGACCTCAAGCCAGACAACTCGTGTTTGACAGGCTGCGGAAGGCAAGTATAATCGCTACGTATAATTGCTTGCCGGGGTCAAGGTGCAGCGAATGAAAAGCGGATAAACGGATATCCCGGCGGTGGATCAGTCTCGGCCGTCGTTCACTCGGGAAGGCGCCGCGCCGCTTTGGCCCGTGGCACCCACTCATCCGCTTATTCGTTACCTATCCGCTGCACCAAGCACAACCCGTAAACATATACCGCTCATGTTGTCACCGCAGGATGCGCAGTGGAGGAGATAATGCGCAAACGTAAACTCGTATTCTTTCTCATCGTTGGATCCGCCTTGCTCATCGTGGGAGTCGTGCTGACCTCGAATGAATTACGGGGGACGTGGTTTGGGCCTCCCGATTTAGACGCCACGGCCACGGTGGTGGCTTTTCGCCGTACAGAGATTGCTATCGCCGTCACTGAAGCCGTGCTTACATCAGCACCGCCATCCCCCGCTGTACTGGGCAGCAATTACACGTGGGATGATCTCCTGATCGAGATCGTCGGCGTCAACGAAAACGCTTGGCCGCTGGTGCAAGCCAACAATCAATTTAACGATCCGCCGGCAGCAGGAAGGCGCATGTTGTTGATCACGGTCAAAATTACGAGCGTGGGTGACCCGGAAGCCGAACCGATACAGATTGTCCAATCAAATTTCAAGGTGGTAGGCGACCGCCACGTCGTGTACAACACGTATGGCGAAGAGACGCACTGCGGCGTCGTGCCTGATGCACTCAATGGCGTCGTGGCACACGATCATTCGATGACCGGCGCTGTTTGTGTCCAGGTGCCAGAGGATGAGGGAAACTTTATTTTGGTCTACGACCGGTACACGGGAGGCGACCCGGCGATTTATATCCCCCTGCCCGAGTGACGTGGAGAAAAAGCGTATCTGCACGTCGGGTCCACGACTGCTGCCACGCCAACCGGTCTGCACGCCGGCTTCCAGCCGACTTGCCCTCAGCCCGCGAATTCCCATTCGCAGGCAGGAGAAGCAAAATGCTTTTGACGATAGACATCGGCAACACCAACATCACATTTGGGCTGTACGAGGGCAAAACCCTCGGCCCCTGCTGGCGCATCCGCACCATCCACGACAAAATGCCCGACGAGTACGGCATCCTGCTGGACCAACTGTTCCGCCACCGAGGCTACCGGCCCAAGCAGGTGACCGGCGTCGCCATCGCCAGCGTCGTGCCGCCACTGACCCCGATATTCGAGCAAGTCTGCCAGGATTACCTGGGACAGACGTCACTGGTGGTGGATGCGGGAGTACATACCGGCGTGCGCATCCGCTACGACAACCCCCGCGAGGTGGGCGCCGACCGGGTGGTGGACGCCGCCGCCGTCCGCGCCCTCTACGGCGTGCCAGCCTGCGTGGTGGACTTTGGCACCGCCACCACCTTCGACGCCGTGTCCGCGGAGGGCGATTACCTGGGCGGGGCCATCGCTCCCGGTATCGGCATCGCTGCCCAGGCCCTGTTCGAGCGCACCGCCAAACTGCCCCGCGTCGAACTGACCCGCCCGCCGTCGGCCATCGGACGCAACACCGCCCACAGCATCCAGTCAGGGCTCCTGTTCGGCTACGTCGGCCTGGTGGAAGGGATGGTGGCCCGCTTCAAGGCCGAGTTGGGGCTAGAGACCCGCGTCGTCGCCACCGGGGGACTGGCCGAGACCATCGCCCGCGAGACCGAGGTCATAGACGTGGTGGACCCGTGGCTGACGCTGCACGGCCTGCGCATCATCTACGAACTGAACCGTAGCAATCCCTGTAACCTCAAATCTTGACAATGCACCAAAGACGGCTATACTTTATGTATCTCCCACACCAATGGCACCCAACAACCGTGACAGAGAAGCAGTATGAATGAGCCGAAACAGGTGAAAGAAACCGGAGCCTTGTACTCTGCCTCGGTGACGGATCTCAGTCACCCCATCGTCCTGGAGCACGATGGACGCCCCGTGGCGGCATTGATGAGTATCGAAGAGTACGAGCGCTACCGAGCCCTGTTGAAGGAACACCGGAGGATATCCGTACTTGAAGCACGCCGCGCAGCTGACCGCGCTGTGTTCGGCGACCTGGTCGGATGTGCACTGAGCAGTGGAGAGCCTGTATGGGTTCCTGCCCCTGAACCGCATTGGCGTGTACCCTACCGGAGTTTCGATGGAAGGTTGCTGGCCGCAGTGGACGTAGACGCACGCACGCGGGCCGTGTCACTGACAGACGAGGAACGCGCGGCACTCCTGAAACAGGTCGAACGCCTGGCGACCACCGGCAATGTCCCCGCTTGAGCCTCCCGTTCACGTCCAGCAGATGGCATTGGGATATTGTCTGCCCGCTTGTGCACAGATGGCGCTGGCGCAGTTGGGTACCGTGGTCACCCAGGCACAGTTGGCCCAGACTTTAGGCACACGAGTCGGCGTGGGAACACCTTTTTCGCGGGTGGAGCGACTGGTGCGATGGAACCTCCACGTGCGGCCGGTGCGACGGGCCTCAATTGACGATCTGGTTGCATCCCTGGCTGCTGATATGGCGGTGATCGCTGCCATCACAACGACATCAGGGTTACCTGGGTGGGGCAACATTCGCACACAGCACACGGTATTGGTGGTAAGTGTCGGCGTTGAGCGGATTGTGTATCACGACCCGGCGTTGGCGCATGGGCCGGTTTCCGCACTGCGTGCCGAGTTCCTCCTGGCATGGAGCGAGATGGATGAGCGGGTAGCGTTTCTGAGCCGGGATCATTGATCTCGCAATCCGTGGTTCTCCCCCTCCACAAGTCCACCAACCCGGTAGATGTGCTGTTTGCACCTCTCGAGGCTATGTGCTATAATTAGCACATAGAGAGATGAAAACGAGGTGAAAACCATGCGCTATAACCACCCACTGGATGACTTGCTCAGCAGCCAGGCCCGGCTGAGAATCCTGCGCTACCTCTGCACCGCCGCGGGCGAGCACACCGGGCGGGAGATCGCCCGCGCCATCGGGATGGGAGAGACGCCCACCAACCGGGCTCTGAAAGAGTTAGCCGACACGCTGGTCGTGCTCTATCGCGTGGCCGGACGGGCCCATTACTACCGCCTGAACAAGCATCACGCCCTGGTGGAACGGGCACTGCGTCCCCTGTTCGCGGCAGAGAGGGCTCAACGGGACGCCGCCATCGCCGAACTGCTGGCCGAGGTGGACGTGCCCCTGGATGCGGCGCTGGTCTACGGCAGCGTGGCGCGGGAGGAGGATACCTGGCGCTCCGACCTGGACGTCCTGCTGGTGACGTCCACAGCCGACGACGCCCGACGGGCTTCCGAACGGCTATGGCAGAGAGATGCGGACATGCTTCGGCGCTATGGGGTGATCTCGGTTCGGGCACTATCCAGGGGCGAACTGGCCGCCCGGGTACAGCGCGGCGATAAGTGGCTGGTGGAGGCCCTGCGGGACGGCGTGGTCGTCAGAGGCACGTCCCCCCGGCACCTGTTGCGCGGGCAGGCGGAGGCGGCGTGATGGTCAAGAAAGCCAAGCGGCGCACCCGGCGCTCCGACGCGGCGCGCATCCGCGCAGTTGGGTCGGTCGCCTGGCAGAACTACTTGCGACGTGCTCAGCAGACCCTGCGAGCGATGCAGCGTTCCGCCGCAGAGCAAGATTGGGCCGCTGTGGCCGCCATCGCCCCCACCTGTGCCATCGCCGCCGCCGACGCAGTGGTGGTGCGGGTGGCCGGCGTGGTAGCCAGAGACGAGGATCATGCAGCGGCCGTAGAACTGCTTCTTGCCCACGGCAGTGAACTGGAAGGAGTGCGGCGGGCGGCACAGCACTTGCGCCGGCTGTTGGAGCGCAAGACCACAGCCCAGTACGGCGCGGCCCCCATCACTGCCTCGATGGCGCGGGATATGCTGACCCACGCCGAACGGTTGTTAGCCTGGGCGGAAAAGCAACTCGAAGGTTCTTGAGGCCACACGAATGGAACTCATCTCCTTGCTCGAAGATAAGCGCATCATCCTGGGCGTCACCGGTGGCATCGCGGCCTACAAGGTCTGCACGTTGGCCAGTCACCTGACCCAGGCCGGCGCACTCGTGGACGTTGTGATGACAGAGGCGGCTACCCGTTTCATCACGCCGCTGACTTTCGAGGCGCTGACGGGCCGGCCGGCCTACACCGATATGTGGC
>CAYQTW010000113.1:0-9129 GCA_964420485.1 uncultured Anaerolineales bacterium | reverse complement strand
GCTGTCTTCTGCTCCACCTCGTCTGCCAAATCCTCGCGTCTCCTCGCTGACTCGCAGGCGTCCATCAACTGGCGGAACAAGCGTGCATTGACCAGTTCTCTGAACGGGTAGTGAACAGGTCGCAGGATTACCTCTCTCAAAGCCTCTTCGATACTTGGCACCCCGCGTCCGTTCAAGTAGGCAGTCAATTGGGCATACTGGCGCCATTCGTTGTCCTGCACCTCGCGAAAGTCGAGAAAGACTTGGTATTTGTACGCGCCCAGTTCCACGTACAACCCCTTTTCGCACAACTCTTTGCTGCTCCGAATATATTCCAGGCCGGTGACGTGGTCCCGAAAAATCGTGAAATATTCCCCGTCGTTGTGCAACGCCAGGCCCTGACCCAGAGATTTCTGCGCCAGCACTGTCTCGCCGTCCTGGCCGGTCTTTGCATACGCGGCGGAGGTGCGAATCCATCCCCGCGCCTCGGCGTATTTGTTGTGATAGACTACCAGTGCCCGTTCGACTTGCCCTGAGCCTGTCGAAGGAGCCTGCCCTGAGCCTGTCGAAGGGTCGCCAACGCGGTTCGAGTAGGCAAAGACGTCCTCGTTGACGTAACCTTCCGGAGCGAATAGGTCGTACAGAAAAAAGTTCTCCACGCCGGCAAACAGATACCTTTGACGCAGCAGCGGAAAGATTTCCCGCTCGTGCCGCTCAATCAGGTACCCATCCGGCTGCTCGTCCCAGTAGGCCCGGCGATATTCCATTCCATATTTCTCGGTAAACCCCTCGATTTGACCGTGCCCGAACATTGGCAGGCCCGGCATCGTCGCCATCATCGCGCAGACGCCGAAATACTTGTCGTCCTTGCCAAACTGATCCACCGCAGTGCGTTCGTCGGGGTTATTCATAAAATTCACGTACCGCCTCAGAACCTGCGGGTCGAACCCGAGGGTATTCTTCACCACACTGCGATACTTGGCATTGTCCTCGTCACGGAGCATGTTCATAAAGGCGCTGTTGTACACGCGGTGCATGCCGAGCGTGCGGACAAAGTACCCTTCCATCAACCAGAAAGCCTCGGCCAGCAACAGGGTGTCCGGCGCCTCTTGCGCCACGCGGTCCACCACCTCGCGCCAGAATTCGTTGGGCATGAGCCTGTTGAACTGTGCTCGCGTCAAGCCGTGCTCCGCCCGCGAAGGTATGGCCCCCCCGGTACCGGGTTCGGGGAACCACAACCGCTGGTAGTGCTTCTTGGCCAGGGTCATCGCGGCGTCGAAACGGATGATGGGAAACTGGCGGGCCACGTGCAGAATCGTCTGGATCACGGCCTCCCGTACCTCTGGGTTGAGATAGTTCAACTGGGCGGTGTCGTTCCAGGGCATACTGGTGCCGTCGTTGCCGTGGTAGATATACGCCTCGCTGCCGGTCCAGTGGTCCACTCGCTTAAAGACCACTGCGGCGTCGGTGCGGTTGTAATAGTGGTCTTCCAGGTGGATCCCAACGCGCCTGTCCCAGGAGAGGTCAGGGCCGTTGAAGGTGTAGGAGGGAAAGGGGCTGTGGTCCAACGAGACGAACCAGTCCGGATGCTCAATCACCCATTTAGAGTCAATGCCCACGTGATTGGGCACCATGTCGCTGGCCAGACGAATGCCCCGTTTCCACGCTCGCTCCCTCAAATCCTGGTACGCCTCGTCACCTCCCAGATCAGCCGCGATCTGGTAATCGAACAACGAGTAGGCCGACGCGACAGCCTCGGGATTCCCACACATTTGTTTGATCTTTTGCGATGCCGCGCTGCGCTCCCAGAGACCGATCAACCACAGACCGGTAAAGCCCCGGTGAGCCAGGGTGTCCAGTTCCTCGTCGGGAATGTGATCCAGCCGCGTCATTGAGCGGCCATATTGTTGGGAGAGTTGGTCCAGCCACACGTAGACGTTCTTGGCGAGCAACACCAGACTGGGCATCCAGTCCTGGTCGGGGCTGAAACGCTCGACCTCCAGTTCCAGCCCTGTGAATTCGTACACCCGGCTGGGGCCTGGTCCCATGAAAATCGCTTTTTCCTCCTCCCTGATCAGATCCAGGCTGCTGAGCAGACGGTACAAGTACCTACCCAGCAAGTCCCCCCATCGCTCTCGAATGTACTCTAGTTGTCCAGGAAGCGAGTGGGGTACGGCTATGGCGGGGCTGCGGAGCATATCCACCAGGTTCTGATTCTCGGGGCCAAAGGGAGGTTGAGTCTCAAAGAACTCGTGCAGACCGGACATGACCTGCAGATACTGGGTTTCCTTGTCCAGCGTGGTGTCGTCAAATAGTTCCAGAAACGGAGAAAAGGCCGGGTTTGTGTTTGCCAAATAGAGCATTAACATTTCTTCCAGCACGATCTGGCGATGGGAGACACCGGCAGTCTCTCCTTGCAGATAATCATTCAGGGCGACCTCTCGCCGGTAGACGGCCAGCGGGGGGAATTCGTCCGCAAATTGGTACAGGGTCGCATCCACCGCTTCTCGGCCCAGTTTTTCGTACAGCCAATCCAACGCCTGCTGCATCACTTGGGGATTCTTTTGCTCACGGTACAAAGCGACCACATAGTGCAGGATTTCGTCTATCAGCCCCATAGCGTTGATCTGCCCGGCCTTTACGGCTTGCTCCGGGAACCTGACCAGATCCCGCTTTTCATTCATTTTCTGTGCGAACACCCGCACGGCGTAAAAGTTGGCCAAGATGACATTTCCGCCTGTTTGCAGGCTGAGAGAAAACAGGGATTGATCGAATTGGTACAGGTCACGCGCTTTGCGGGAGATGTGGAATTCCATTACTCTGGCCATTGGCATTGTGTCCTTTTTTGTATCGTGTTCTCTCTGAACTTTACCCTCGGGACTTTAGATCCGCCTGAACGAGCCCACATAGTATACCACAATCGCCGCGTTGTGTCAGGTCAAAGGCGCCACCACAGGGAGAACTCGAGCAAACAAACCTTAAAATTCCCCCCAGATACTAGACAGATGTGACAAAATAATGTATAATGTGGGCACCAGTGGGACAAAGTGGGGCAAAGTGGAATACTGCCTTGAAAAGCGATACGATGTTGCTCCCACGTAGAGGAATACAACACCATGTTTCTGGGAGAGTTCACCCACACCATTGATGACAAAGGGCGGTTGACCATCCCCGCCAAGTTTCGGGCCGACCTGAACGCAGGCCTCATTGTCACCCGTGGAATTGATCGCTGCCTGGCGATTTACTCCATGGAAGAATGGGGACGGCTGGCGAAGCAGGTGAGTGCTTTGCCAATGACCGACCGGCGTGCTCGTGCCTTCCGCCGCTTGGTTTTCGCCAATGCCTTCGATTCTATCCCCGACAAGCACGGCCGCGTGCTTATTCCCCCGCACTTGCGTGAGTACGCCGACCTCGACAGCGAGGCCATCCTCACCGGCCTCAATACTTACATTGAGGTATGGAACCCCGATTCCTGGGGCGCTGAACGCGAATACATCGAGGGAGACGAGACAAACATCGAGGGATGGGCGGACCTGCACATCTAATTAGCCGTCAGCGGCCAACGGCTACCGGCTAACGGCTATGATCCACATTCCTGTCCTTTTCCAAGCGGTACTCGACGGTCTGCAAATCAGGCCAGGTGGCCGGTACATAGATGCAACTGTGGGAGGCGGTGGACATGCGGCCGGGATATTGGCGGCCTCGTCCCCCAATGGGCGTCTCCTGGGCCTGGATCGGGATCCGGCGGCGGTGGAAGCAGCCGGCGTCCAGTTGGTCTCCTACACTGGGCGAGTTGTGCTCGTGCACAGTTCCTTCACCCGCCTGGCAGAAATTGCGCGTGCTTGCGACTTTGTTCCCGCAGATGGCATCCTGCTTGATCTAGGTCTCTCCTCTCTGCAACTGGCCGATCCCGTTCGTGGTTTCGCTTTTATGTCAGAAGGGCCGCTCGACATGCGCTTCGACCCGACGACGGGCGGGCCTATTGCTGCTGACTTGGTCAACGAACTCTCGGCGGAAGAACTGGCGACCCTATTATACCAGTACGGTGAAGAGAGACAAGCGCGTCGCATCGCGGAGGCGATTGTCGCCGCTCGCCCGATCCACACGACGCGAGAACTGGCCGTCGTCGTAGAGCAGGCGACGGGGCGGCGCGGGCGCATTCATCCGGCCACGCGCACGTTCCAGGCACTGCGCATCGCCGTCAACGATGAACTGGCCGCGTTGGAGGCAGTGTTACCCCAGGCCGTGGAGGTACTTGCGCCCGGCGGCTATCTGGCGGTGATCAGTTTCCACTCGCTGGAAGATCGGCTGGTGAAACGTTTTCTACGCCGGGAGAGCCGCGACTGCTTGTGCTCACCAGAGTCGCCGATTTGCACGTGCGACCATCGAGCCACGCTGCGAGCGATCACGCGCAAGCCTGTTCGGCCCACGGCGGACGAGATTGCCGCTAATCCGCGATCACGCTCGGCGCGGCTGCGAGTGGCAGAGCGGTTAGCAGTAAGCGGCTAAAGGAGCCAAGTGTCCAGGCGCAATTCCACTTTTATGCAGAGAGTGACGCATGGGATCAAACGCGGGCAGTTCGAGATGGGCCCGCGCACGGCTATTTACTCATTTGCACTCGTCGTGGGGCTGACGCTGGTAGCGGCCCTCTACCTGATATTGGTCAGCCGGACGGCGGCCTGTGGTCGCCACATTGAACAGTTGCAAGAAGAATTGATTTGCCTTCAGAGGGAGAACGCGCAACTGGAAGTGATGATCGCTAGAGAAGGCTCTGTCTCTCGTCTGCGAGAGCGGGCGATTGAGATGGATTTCGTACCGGCTGAACAGGTAGAGTATTTACTTCTGACTGCAGGAGAGTGACATGGCGGAAGGCCCACGTCGTCGTCTGCGATTGTTGACCACACTGCTGATCTTTGCCCTGGCCGTGATTGTGGCCCAGTTGGCACAGGTGCAGATCGTGCGTCACCGCTTCTACAAAGAGTGGGGTGAGGAGCAGCGCGTGCGGAACATTGTGATGGCCGAGCCCCCACGAGGCGCGATTCGTGACCGGAATGGGCACTTGCTGGCAGGGAACGCGGTGTTGTATTCCATCGAAGCGGCTCCTCTTTACGTAGTGGACGTGGAGGCATCGGCTGCAGCATTGGGATCGTTGCTGCACATGCCGACCACTCACGTCAAACAGTTGCTGGACAGCGAGGACGTCTGGGTCCCAATTGCGTCCTCGGTGTCGAAAGAGGTGGGAGAACAGATCGCAGACCTGGGCTTGCGGGGAATCACCGTCGTGCCATTGTGGACGCGAGAGTACCCAGAGGGTACATTGGCGTCGCACGCGCTTGGCTTTTGCAACGCCGAAGGCAAGTGTCCCTACGGGGTCGAGGGGTTCCATGACGTGTTACTACAGCCGGAGCAGGTAAAGTGGCAAGGCCCGGTGGACCTGTACAGCGAGCAGATTCCCTGGAACGTGGTTCCCGTCGCGCTGCCTGAGCCGGGGCCCGACCTGGTGCTGACGCTCGACCGGACCGTGCAGGCACTGGTCGAAGAGGAACTGGCGCGGTCGGTACTAGAGTACCAGGCCGAGGGCGGCACGATCATTGTGATGGACCCGCGCACGTTCGAGATTCTGGCGCTCGCCAGTCTGCCCAATTACGATCCAGGGAGATACTTTGACTTTGCCAACCAAAATCCCCCCCCGTTTGCGGACCCGGCCGTGAGCCAACAGTACGAACCAGGCTCCGTATTCAAAGTGCTGACGCTGGCAGCCGCGCTCGACACGGGATTGGTGACGCCAGAAACGACCTACGACGATCCGGGCCAGATTGAGATAGAAGGAGTAGTGATCCAGAACGCCTCTCACCTGGCGTATGGAGAGCGGACGGTGGCCGACATTCTGATCGAGTCGCTCAACGTGGGGGCAGTCTGGCTGAACATGCAGATGGGGCCCGACGTATTCTACCGTTACATGCAAGATTTCGGCATCGGGCAACCGACGGGGGTTGACTTGGCGGGCGAGATAGCCGGTCAGTTGTGGCAGCCGGACGATTACGAGCACTGGCACGCCTCTAGCCTGGGGACGAACTCTTTCGGGCAGGGGGTGGCGGTGACGCCGCTCCAGATGATCACCGCGGTGGCGACGGTGGCCAACGATGGGACTCGACTGCGGCCTCACATCGCGGCCCAGCGCGTCGAGCCTGACGGCACAGTCTCCACTTTCCAGCCAGTGGTCGAGGCGCAGGTGATCTCTCCACAGACGGCACGCACGCTGACAAAGGTAATGGTGCGGACAATAGAAGAGGGAACGCCCCAGGCCAGGGTAGAGGGCTACCACGTTGCGGGCAAGACAGGCACTGCGCAGATCCCCATCCCTGGCGGGTACGAGCCGGAGAGCACGATCACCTCCTTCGTCGGGTTTGGGCCGGTGCCTGACCCGCGCCTCATCATCCTGGTCAAATTGGATCGGCCCAAGACCTCACTCTGGGCTTCGCAGACGGCGGCGCCGGCGTTCCAAAGGCTGGCGACGCGACTGTTCGTCGTCCTGGACATCCCACCTGAGGGTATAGCGATGGCGGAGGCGACGAGGTGAGCATGGCAATGTTGACGCTGGCAGATGTAATTGAGGGATTGACAGACAAGCGGCCGGAGGAACTGGATCAGCCGGTCTCGAGGACGGTGATCGACTCGCGGCAGGCCGAACCCGGTGCGCTGTTCATCGCGCTCAAGGGCGGGCAGGCAGACGGTCACGCTTACGTCGCCGACGCCTTCTCACGAGGCGTGGTGGCGGCAATCGTCGAGCGGGATGTTGACGCCGGAGATATGACGCTGGATTTGACTGACCCGGACCGGACACTGCCCGGCTCGTGGTCGTTGCCGTTGGTGATCAAGACGCCCAATAGTCTGCGGGCGCTCTGGCAGGTGGCAACCTTTTGGCGGCGGCAGCACGAACCGCGTGTCGTTGGCATCACCGGCAGTGTGGGCAAGACGACGACAAAGGAACTGACGGCGGCAGTGCTGGCGCGGCGTTACGTCACGCTCAAAAGCGAGGCCAGTTACAACAACGAGATCGGTCTGCCACTGACGTTGATGCACCTGACGGACGAGCACGAGCGGGTAGTGCTCGAGATGGGAATGTACGACGTGGGCGAGATCGCTGACCTGGCCCGCATCGCGCAGCCTCACATCGGCGTCGTGACCATCATCGGGCCGGTGCATCTGGAGCGGGCCAAGACATTCGAGCGCATCGTGCAGGCCAAGACGGAATTGGTCGAGGCGCTGCCAGCGGCCCCCGACGGAGTGGCGATCCTCAACTATGACGATACGCGCGTGCGGGGGATGGCGCAGGCGACAAAAGCCCGCGTGTTCTACTACGGTCTCTCACCCCAAGCAGACCTGTGGGCAGACCAGATCGAAGGGCTGGGGCTGGAGGGGATTCGTTTCCAACTCCATCACGGCGACGAGACGCTCTACGTAAAGATTCCGCTGTTGGGGCGGCACTCTGTCCACACCGCGCTGCGGGCGGCAGCGGTGGGGTTGGTCGAGCACCTGACCTGGCAGGAGATCATCGAGGGGCTGCGGGGGCCATCGGCGCAACTGCGACTGGTGGCGGTGCCGGGGCCGGAAGGCGCCATCATCCTGGACGACACGTACAACTCTAGCCCGGCCTCGACACTTGCCGCGCTCAATCTGTTGGACGAACTGGATGGGCGCAAGATCGCCGTCCTGGGCGACATGTTGGAATTGGGTGACTATGAGCGCGGAGGACACGAAAAGGTGGCGCTGCGGGCGCTGGAGGTGGCCGATGTGCTGATCACGCTCGGTCAGCGGGGGCGCATCATCGGCGAGACGGCACTGCGCTGGGGTATGCCTGCCGGCCGGGTGCACATCCTGGAAGAGAATGTCGAAGCGATTGCTCTCCTGGAGCAGATGGTGACGAGCGATGACGTGATCCTGGTCAAAGGCTCGCGGGCAATGCAGATGGAAGAGATCGTCAACGCATTGGGAAAAGCGTAATGAGCATTGGGGAAGGCGTAATGGACTTTGCGCTGCTCCTGGCGAGCATCTCGTTCCTCCTGGCGGTGGGATGGGGGCCGCTTCTCATTCGCATCCTGCGCCACTATCACATCGGCAAGCGCATCCGCATCAACGGCCCCAGTGGTCACAAGACCAAAATGGGAACACCGACGATGGGCGGGTTAATGATCGTCGTGCCGGTGCTTCTGATCACGGTGGCACTCAACATCTACAACCTGCTGGGGCAAACGATGGTCGGGCGCTCGATCCTGGTGCCGCTGGGGGTAATGTTGGTCTATGCGGTCATCGGCGCGGTGGACGACATCGCCGGTGTGCGCGGAATGCGACAGGGCGAGGGATACTCGGCGTGGCGCAAACTTTTGTGGGAAGTACCACTAACGCTGGCAATTGCGGCCGGCATGCTGGTGATGAACCTGCAATTCGCGGGACAGATGGGCGTGCCGTGGGTGGAACAGATGGTTGACCTGGGCTGGGCATGGGTGCCTATCGCAGCGTTCTTGATCCTGGGCTCGGCCAACGCGGTCAATCTGACCGATGGGCTGGATGGGCTGGCGGGGATCATTGTCGCCAGCGCCTTTGCCGCCTACGGCGTGATCGCCCTGCTGCAGGGGCAGGAACACCTGGTACTCTTTTGCTTCACGGTGGTGGGGGCGTGCTTTGCCTTCCTGTGGTACAACGCCCACCCGGCGCAGATGTTCATGGGCGACACAGGCAGTCTGGCGCTAGGGGCGACGCTGGCGACGGTGGCGCTGATGACCGGTCAATGGCTGCTGTTGCCGGTGGTAGCATTGGTCCCAGTGGCCGAGACGCTTTCGGTCATCTTGCAGGTAGCCTATTTCAAGTACACTAAACGCAGGTTTGGCCAGGGGCGGCGGCTGTTCAAGATGAGCCCGCTGCACCATCACTTTGAGTTACTGGGCTGGTCAGAGACGCAGGTGGTGCAGCGTTTCTGGCTGGTAGAGTTGCTGGCGGTGATGGCGGGGGTGGCATTGGCATTGTGGTAGCACGGCGGTTAAAACCGCGTGTTACATCTGCAAAGTCGCCCTTCGGCGACTGGGATAGTCCACGTAGGTGGACTTGGCAATAGTTGCCCGCGAATTTATTCGCTGGGCTTTACGGGGGTGG
>CAYQTW010000112.1:1129-9130 GCA_964420485.1 uncultured Anaerolineales bacterium | reverse complement strand
TGGAGGGCGGGTGAAACTCCTCCTCGACGAATACGCGCACCTGGATTCCCCCTTGCACCGCTGGGAGCCGAGGTGCAGGCTCATCGGTCTGATGGCCCTGATCTTGGGCTTTTCTTTCGTCCGTGACCTGCGCCTTCTCCCGGCGATGATTGCGGCCAGTTTCGCCCTCTATGCCGTTTCCAGACTGCCCGTCTCTTTTCTGGTAACGCGGCTACGCTTCCCCGGCTTTTTTCTGCTGATGATGGCCATCCTGCTACCTTTCCTCTCCGGCCAGACCGTCCTCCTCCGCGTCGGACCGCTCGCCCTACGGCAGGAAGGCTGTCTGGAATTGCTCTTGATCGGCGTCAGATTCGTCTGCATCCTGACGGCCGGCCTGATCCTCTTTGGCAGCGCGCCTTTTTTGACCACCATCAAGGCAATGCGTGCTCTCGGCCTACCCCCCATTCTGGCCGATATGACGCTTTTCTCCTACCGCTACATCTACGAGATCGGCGATGACCTAGAGGCGATGGAGACGGCGATGAGGCTGCGCGGCTTTCGTAGGGGCGCGGTGACCGCATCCCTACTTGGCACCCTCGCCGCGCTGGCCGGGAGTATCCTGGTGCGCAGTTACGAGCAGTCCGAGCGAGTCTACAAGGCGATGGTGCTGCGGGGATACGGCCGGCCCACCCGTCCCTGCGACGGCTTTCAGGTTCGCCGCCGTGACTTGGCCGGCCTCGTCGTCGCTCTCCTCGTCACCGCCGGCTTTATCGCTGCGGAAATCCTCTTCCGCCAGTTCGGAGGGTAACGTGAAGGACTTTGCGAATCCAAATGATCCCGCGCTCGTGGTTTCAGGGTTATCCTTCTCCTACCCAGACAAGCCCGACGTACTACGGGATGTGAGCCTGGAGGTGCAGCCGGGGGAGCGGGTCGGACTGATCGGCCCCAACGGCGCGGGCAAGACCACCTTCTTCCTGCTGGTCTGCGGCGTGTTAAAGCCGGACGCCGGGGAGACGGCTCTGTTCGGTGAGCCAGTCATGCGGGGGAAATTCCGCCCCGAGGCCGGCATGGTCTTTCAGAACCCGGACGACCAACTCTTTTGCCCGTCGGTGCGGGACGACATCGCCTTTGGGCCACGAAACCTGGGGCTGCCGCGGGAGGAGGTGGAGGCCAGGGTGGAGGAGGCACTCTCGCTCACGGGGGGGCTGGAACTGGTCAACCGTCCGCCTCATCACCTCTCCGGGGGTGAGAAGCGCATGGTCTCGATTGCGGGGGTGCTGGCGATGCGTCCGAGACTGGTGGTCTACGACGAGCCAACCTCCAACCTCGACATCCGCTCCCGCCGCCGCCTCATCCGTTTCTTGCAGGCCTCGCAGGAGACAATGCTCATCGCTTCCCACGATCTGGAATTCATCCTGGAGGTGTGCGACCGCGTCGTTCTGATGGACGAGGGGCGCGTCGTCGTCAACGGGGAGCCGCGCAAGGTGATGGGCAACGTGGCATTGATGGAGGCGCACGGGTTGGAGAGGCCGCACTCCCTCGTTCCCCACGCGGAGCCGCATCACGTGTAGGGGCGCGGTTATCGCGCCCCTACCATTCTGAGCCAATCCCACAGGTCTCCCAGCATCCCCTGCCCCACCAACGCCACATCGTCTGCCGGTGGCACCTTCCCCGGCGCCGCGATCCAGTAGACGGGAATGCCGACTGAGGCAGCCGGAGCGATGTCGCGCTCCCAGTCATCGCCCACCATCAGACACTCGCCGGGCTGCCGGCCCAGGTGCGCCAATATCTCATGGTAGTAGGCCGGGTTAGCCTTGGTGGCGTGCATGATCTCGTAAGAGGTCACCAGCGCGTAGGGGCGCGGCCACCGCGCCCCTACAGGCACGCCGGCCCACTCCAATCGCTGCTCAATGGCCGTGCGCGGGAACAGTGGATTGGTCGCAATCGCCACTTGCAGGCCGCGCTCAAGAACCCACTCGACCAGGAGGCGGGCCTCGGGCAACATGCGCGTCAGGGGGCGCAATTTGGGGAACTCTTGAGCGTAGAATTGCTCAAAGAGGGGTTTCAGTTCATCCGGCTCGTACCCCAGCGCCGGGTAAAAGACGGCCGCGAATGTTTCCTCGTTGGTGGGGCCGTGGCCATCGTTGGCCTCCATCGCCTGCGTGGCGCGCAAGAGTTCGGGGATCAGGCGGTCGGGCGGGATCATGTGGGCCACGTGGCGGGTGAGCGCCTGAAAATAGGCCGGGGTAAATGCCTCCATCGAGTTGCCCAGCAGTGTATTGTCCAAGTCAAAGAGGATGGCTTTGAGCATTGTGTTATTCCTTTACCTCAGCGTTGAGGATCGTCACCGCCTGCGGGTGACAATGGCCACAGCCAACGTGAGGGTCGTCCACCTCGACGTGGTACGCGGTGCATACAGCGTAGACCTCGACGCGGCGCACGAGCCCCAGCCAGCGCCGGACGACCTGCGCCTCCAGCACCATATTGGGGCAACTGTTGGCACGCAGGATACCCGGCACCGGGCAGCGGGCGCACAATTTAGGCTCCCACGGCTCCGAGCGCGGGTTGCGCCCGATGAGCCGGCACTCTTGGGTAGAGTGCCCGCGGTAAAAGTCCTCATAGTAGTAGGGGCAGTCAGTGCCGGCGGGTGTGCGCATCAATACACAAATCTCGAATTCGAAAGTCTCAGTGGATCCAAAATTGCTCCGAGGGGATTGTCAAATCCCCGCTTTTGGCCTGGATCTGGCGATCCAGGCCGAGCGAAATTGGATCTACCAAATTATGCCCGCGTGACGTATTCGCCGGTGCGGGTGTCCACGCGGATCACGTCACCTGGCTTGATAAAGAGCGGCGTCTGCATCTGCAAGCCGGTCTCTAGCGTCACCTTTTTCAGCGCGCCGGTGGCCGTATCACCGGCGACTGCCATCTCCGCCTCAACCACCTCCAGGGCCACCGTCGTCGGCAGTTCCACGTCCAACGGTTCCTCCCCGTAGAGCGCCAACACCAGTTCCAGCCCCTCCTTGAGATAGCGAGCCTGGTCCCCCAGCATAGAGACGGACAAAGCCATCTGGTCATAGGTCTCGGTGTCCATAAAGTGATACAGATCGCCGTCGGTGTACAGATATTGCACGCCGCGCCGCTCGACGCGGATGTCCTCCACCCGGTCGCCGGAGATAAAGTTGTGCTGGACAGTCGCGCCAGTGCGTATGTTGCGCAGCGTGGTACGGATGGTCGCCTTGCCTCGCCCCGGCTTGCGGTGCTGGTATTCGAGCACCTTGTACAGTTCGCCGCCCATCGTAAAGGTGACACCCTTGCGCAGTTCGTTGACATCAATCATTTGTTCCTCCTGGTGGATTTACATTTAGGAAACTGGTAAATTGGGAGTGGGGGCTCTATGCTTATTCGAATGCAGCTATAAAGTCGTCAATGGGGATGGCGGCCAGCGTCTGGATCTTGACGCTGCCGCGGGCTGCCAATTCCTCGGATGCGCGGACAATCGCCACATTGTCCGGCGCCTCGACAATGTTGACAAAGTCGAACGGCCCTAGTACAGCGTACTGAGCGATCACCTTGACGCCAATCTCCTCCAGTTCCTCGTTGACTTCCTTGATGCGAGCGGGTTTTTCCCTGATGGTCTTGGCGCCATCGTCGGTCAAAGTGCTGAGCATGATATACGTTGCCATGGACATTCTCCTTTCGTGACTGGCCCCCACCCCCGCAGGACTAGAATTATACCCGTTCTGCCCAGGCCGTCAATTGTTGTGTCCCTATCCTGGCCCGGCTCCCGTAACTGACCTGTAACCCGATTGTAATGCCGCCCCGCCCGAAATCCGGTACAATAGAACAATGGTGTTGGGCCTGTTGCTGCGCCACGCCGGACATTTTTTCGAACTGTCGGGCGGGGAGCATGTGTATCTAACTCAGGGGGAGGGATGTCGGTCAGAAAGAATCTGCAAAGAGGGACGCGGGCAACGTGGGCCGGACAGAGGCGGGAGGCTCTGGACTCCTTTCGGGCCGTCCTGCGCGAAGATCCACTCAACGAGACAGCGTTCCTGTGGCTTTGTTACCTGATCGGCGACTTTCAGGGCCGGCTGGCCTGCGTCACATGGGCGCTAAAGATCTACTTGTACAACTGCCGCTCCTACGCGGTGCTGTGGTGGGCCTGGCGAAGTGCGATCGGCTTGCCTGAAAAGGCCGCCTTTCCATTCAGCCCGATTCCACAACGCCGCAAAATGCATCCGGCAGCTGTGGGACTGGTGGCGCTGGGGTGTCTCTGGCTGGGAGTGCTGGCCTGGCCGGCGATTCATTCCCTGGTCTGGGTGGAACCCCCAGCCGTGGTGGCGGCTGTGGGCCTGCTCTCCCCCAGTCCCCCTCCGCAGACGGCCACTGTTCTGCTCATCCCACCGGCGAGCCCCAGTCCCATCTCTGCTTCCACCTCTGTCCCGACCTGGATGCCCGCGCCGACCTTGGCGCCGACGCCGGATGCCACCCCAACCTCCAGCCCGACACCGCCACCTACTCTTGCGCCCACCCCCGCGCCGGCGGGCCTCGTTGTTCCAGCGCCTTTTCCCATTCCCGGTCCGCACGAATTTGTCCCCTCCACCACGCTCATGATCCCCACCCCCGTCATGCCCGTCCCGGTGGCCTCCGACGCCATCAACATCGTCGTCCTGGGCAGCGACCAGCGGCCGGACTGGTCAGAGTGGCACACCGACGTCGTGCAAGTCGTCTCCATCCAGCGCGACCATGGGGCTGTCTCCGTGATCTCGGTCCCGCGCGACCTATACGTCTACATCCCTGGCTTGTGGATGAGCCGCATCAACTTTGCCGACCTTTACGGCGAGACCTATGGCTACGAGGGAGGCGGGCCGGCGTTGGTGCGGGACACTTTGCTCTACAACCTGGGCATCCGGGTGGACTATTACGTCCGCACCAACTTTGACGGCTTGATCGGCATCGTGGACACGGTGGGCGGGGTGGACATCCCGGTGCACTGCCGCCTCAGCGACCATTGGCCCTACCCGGACGAGAATGGCGAGTACCCATTCCTAACCCTGGAGCCGGGCGTGCATCACCTGGATGGGGAGACCGCCCTCTGGTACGCCCGCTCGCGCAAGACATCCAGCGTCTTTGCCCGCGAGCGGCGGCAACAACAGGTGCTCCAGGCCCTCTGGCACAAGGCGCGGGACACCGAGATGCTCACCCAGGCGCCGGCCCTGTGGCAGCAATGCCAGGATATGGTGCAGACTGACCTGGGCATCGCCGACGTCCTGGCCCTGGCGCGGGTAGCGCTCACGTTGGACGACCGGAACGTGCGCTTTTACAACATCGGCGCGGGCGCAGTGACGCCGTGGACAACGCCATACGGCGGCGCTGTCTTTCTCCCGCGATGGGAGGCCGTCGAGCCTATCGTGGCGGAGGCGATGGCACCCATCCCCGAGGCCCGCCTGACCCGCACTTTTCTGCCGGTCGAAGTGTGGAATGGGACGCCCAACCAGGACTGGGACCTGTTGGCGGCGGACCGGCTGTATCGGGCTGGGCTCCCGGCGGTGATCGGCCAGCCAGACCAGCGGGATTATCCCACGACGCGGCTCATCGTCTTTAGCGAACAGGTCAAGGGCGACTGCAGGGGTTACTTGCAACAAATATTCCACATCTCGGACGACCAGGTGATATACCAGCCAGGCATATCATCCGAGTTCGGCTTCCGCCTGATCCTGGGCGCCGATTATCAGACCTGCCCCCAGCCTTGACGAAAAGGCCCTGGTGAATCCACCACCAGGGCCTTTTGCTTTGCGCTCTATTTAGCGGTGTTGGGATCAGGCGAATGATATCTCAACCACATCCACCATCTTGCTTTCGACGGGCAGTGGCCGGCCTTGGGTCAGGAGGTCTTTCAAGTAAGACTGTAAAGCCTCTTTGGTTTTCTCCTTGGCTGCCTGGGGTGTCTCCCCGGTTCACCCCCACGTGTGTGGGGAAAACGTGACGACATTGTGATAGGCATCCTGGTGTACGGTTCACCCCCACGTGTGTGGGGAAAACGTTTTTCGCCGGCGGCGTGACAGCGTCTGAGGGCGGTTCACCCCCACGTGTGTGGGGAAAACCGGTACCGAACCCGCCCCCCTTGCTTTCTTGGACGGTTCACCCCCACGTGTGTGGGGAAAACTCAGTGGGACACCTATCAGGGTAACAGAAAAGCCGGTTCACCCCCACGTGTGTGGGGAAAACCACCTACCACGGCTGCGACAAATGACTGGCAACCGGTTCACCCCCACGTGTGTGGGGAAAACGGTAAGCGCGGGTCATTGACAGCCAAAAACAACGGTTCACCCCCACGTGTGTGGGGAAAACGGCTCGCTCCCCGATGGGCACATAACGTTCCTCGGTTCACCCCCACGTGTGTGGGGAAAACGGCGACCTGGACGGTGATAACGATCTAGACGTCGGTTCACCCCCACGTGTGTGGGGAAAACGTACCTCATAGACCAGCATCAGTCCAGTATCCCGGTTCACCCCCACGTGTGTGGGGAAAACGAGTCCGCCAAGGACATAAACCTAGATTTAGACGGTTCACCCCCACGTGTGTGGGGAAAACGTATCCATGATATGGACAGATAATACAGGATGACGGTTCACCCCCACGTGTGTGGGGAAAACTTGGGTGTAGCGTTGCAGGGCCCAACGTATAGCGGTTCACCCCCACGTGTGTGGGGAAAACTTTTGTCTACCTGGAGCAGGTCCGAGACGATACCGGTTCACCCCCACGTGTGTGGGGAAAACGCAACGCCGCCACCACATCAGCCGCCTCCACCCGGTTCACCCCCACGTGTGTGGGGAAAACGCATCCCCTGCAGGTTCCCATCCACATTGAACTGGTTCACCCCCACGTGTGTGGGGAAAACTTGGGTGTAGCGTTGCAGGGCCCAACGTATAGCGGTTCACCCCCACGTGTGTGGGGAAAACTTTTGTCTACCTGGAGCAGGTCCGAGACGATACCGGTTCACCCCCACGTGTGTGGGGAAAACGCAACGCCGCCACCACATCAGCCGCCTCCACCCGGTTCACCCCCACGTGTGTGGGGAAAACCCGTCCGCAGCCCCCTATGTAGCAGACTTTCACGGTTCACCCCCACGTGTGTGGGGAAAACTGGTGCGCTAAACACGAGGCCGAGCCGTTGCACGGTTCACCCCCACGTGTGTGGGGAAAACTTGCTAATCGTGCTCGCGCTGGGGATATTGCTCTGGTTCACCCCCACGTGTGTGGGGAAAACCCTCCCAATCCGTTCGATCCGTTGACCAACCCCGGTTCACCCCCACGTGTGTGGGGAAAACGTGGCTGAGGTGAGTGGCGTGACATTCGGTGGCGGTTCACCCCCACGTGTGTGGGGAAAACTGCTAAAATTGGGGAAAGGAGAAAAGCGCCCCGCGGTTCACCCCCACGTGTGTGGGGAAAACTCTGTCAACGACAGCTTTTTTGATGTCCTCCCACGGTTCACCCCCACGTGTGTGGGGAAAACGGTCGCCACCGATGCGTGTCCCAACAGCCGACTGGTTCACCCCCACGTGTGTGGGGAAAACTCGTTGAATATCCAGTATACGTCTCAGAAAACACGGTTCACCCCCACGTGTGTGGGGAAAACGTATTGCAGCGCGGCTTACCTTACCCTCCTCAGCGGTTCACCCCCACGTGTGTGGGGAAAACATCCCGCACCCCGCCCCAATTCTGTGTCCACGCGGTTCACCCCCACGTGTGTGGGGAAAACCTCCTCATATCCCAACGCCTCCAACACCTCTACGGTTCACCCCCACGTGTGTGGGGAAAACGGTTGGCGCTCAGCCATGCTCCCGACAGTCATCGGTTCACCCCCACGTGTGTGGGGAAAACGCGCTGTGCGGGGCGGGAGCGTTGCGGTGAGAACGGTTCACCCCCACGTGTGTGGGGAAAACACACCAAGTAACACCCTCCACGCTGTAAGCAAACGGTTCACCCCCACGTGTGTGGGGAAAACGTCGTGATGCACTC
>CAYQTW010000112.1:0-1119 GCA_964420485.1 uncultured Anaerolineales bacterium | reverse complement strand
CACCCCCACGTGTGTGGGGAAAACTGACGGCATTGCGGGACGCCATGCCGCAATGCACGGTTCACCCCCACGTGTGTGGGGAAAACTTCAAAACTCGTCCCGAAAAAGGATGTTTCACCCGGTTCACCCCCACGTGTGTGGGGAAAACTCCCAATCGGGCGCGGTGTCGCACCCACAGTTCCGGTTCACCCCCACGTGTGTGGGGAAAACGGGCCTGGAACACTCGCTGACCAGAAAAGTGTACGGTTCACCCCCACGTGTGTGGGGAAAACGAGACAACACTGACACTCGCGATACTGATCCTTCGGTTCACCCCCACGTGTGTGGGGAAAACTTCGTGTCTCTTGCTCAGACGATGAGCATCACGCGGTTCACCCCCACGTGTGTGGGGAAAACGGTTCAATGCCGGCGAAACCGAGACGCGACGACGGTTCACCCCCACGTGTGTGGGGAAAACTGGTGGGCACTTGTTGCCAGGCAAAAAGGGGTACGGTTCACCCCCACGTGTGTGGGGAAAACTTGGTATGCAGGATATACCAAGATTGCGAAAGGCGGTTCACCCCCACGTGTGTGGGGAAAACCCGCCTCCAGAACCACCCTGTACTCTCTCATCCCGGTTCACCCCCACGTGTGTGGGGAAAACTGAGGCTATGATTGCTCAAGATGCATTACTGTCCGGTTCACCCCCACGTGTGTGGGGAAAACGTGTTATTGGTCATACCGGAAGCGTGGAGACACGGTTCACCCCCACGTGTGTGGGGAAAACTGCGCGTGAACGCGCGCGCTTCGGCGGTAGACACGGTTCACCCCCACGTGTGTGGGGAAAACTCTCTTTGGCGCGCTTTAGCCGGTCCCCGATCACGGTTCACCCCCACGTGTGTGGGGAAAACGGCGGAGGTCATCACCGGGGGATCATTGGGAGACGGTTCACCCCCACGTGTGTGGGGAAAACGCCAGCAGTGCAGACACCGGTTTGCGCGGCTTCGGTTCACCCCCACGTGTGTGGGGAAAACTCCTCCTGCCACGCCGCTCAATCCCCCTGCCGCGGTTCACCCCCACGTGTGTGGGGAAAACGCCGTATTCGGACTTTGCAGAGAATAGGGAAACGGTTCACCCCCA
>CAYQTW010000111.1:0-9139 GCA_964420485.1 uncultured Anaerolineales bacterium | reverse complement strand
GGACACGGTTCCCGTGCCCTGCTGGAAGGCAAGACCATCTAGTTCTCCGCTCTTGACAAGGGAGGCTGCGTCGGGAAAATCCTTGACATTTAGTGTAAAGATAGTGTATAATAAAATCAGTGAATAACATCTTGACTTTTATCCGTGTGATGTGGGAGGAGCGTGTAGTTTGGCGGCGAACTAGTCACTCATCCTGATCCTGATGAGTAGCATTGCTCTCTCAGCGGCGGCCGTTTTGAAGTGCATATACTTTGGATGGCCGCCGTTTTTGTTTATCGCCTGCACAGGCGACCCAGGATCGGACTCCCCGAACGTTTTGTCAGGAGGTGATGCCTATAGTAACTGATGGTTCAGTGTGACGTATTCCAACGTGTTTTTGCTAAAGGAAAAAGGGAGGGTAACAATGAATAGAACAAGGACTGCTGGAGCGACCAAACTTTTCTGGTCACTGCTCCTTGGACTGAGTCTGGCGCTGGGGCTGCTGTGGGCTATGATACCCCACTCGGCCGCCGAGGCTCAGGCTGCCAACCCCGGCTTGACCGTGGATTTACCCGACGATGCCACCTGGAGCCAGATGGTCCCTGACGACACTGCTCCCGTGGCCCGCACCAGCGCCGATGTCTCGGCGCCTGCGCCACCCCCCAGTGAGAGAACACCACCCAACTTTGCGCCGCCCCACGGCCGGAGGATGCCGCCTGACGGGCAGCAGATAGCCGGCGGCGCACCTCTCTTTGCCCCCGCCGGCGCCCGCTCGCAGGGCGCCGCGCCACTGACCCCACCGTTGCCCGGCAGCACCGACCTGGCTATCTGCATGACCAGCGACCGCGTGTGGGGCATCGTCGGCGTGGGGGAGACGGCTACCGTCACCGTGGACGGCGCGCAGATGGGCGCCGCGCTGGCCGACGGCAACGGCTTTTTCTGGACCACGCTCTACGACGGCAACGGCGACCGCCCCAACCTCAGTGGCGGCGAGACCGTGGCAATCTACAGCGAAGGCGCCCAGGAGGCCAGCGTCACGCTGCGTTCAATCAGCGGGCAGATTGACGTGGTGAACGACGTCGTCTCCGGCACCATCGGCGGCACGGGCTTCCCCATCAACGTCACCATCTACGCACCCTGGGGCGAGCCCTCGATGACTTCCTACAGCCAGACAGTCAGCACTGATGGCTCCGGCAACTTTGGCGCCGACTTTACGGGTGTATGGGACTTTGTCGTCTGGGATGAAGCGATGGTAGCCTACGTCGAGGATGGCGTCGAAGTACACCGGCACATCTACCCCGGCAACAGTCTCTTGGTGCGCCCCTGGCCCTGGAACCAGGTGATGGGCTGCGCCGCACCGGGCACGACCGTGACGGCGACGGTCTATCTATCGGACACGACGGAGAAAGATAGCACCACCCTCACTGCCGGCGCGACGGACGGCTGGTACCTCTGGGACGCCGAAACCGATTTCCTGAAGAGCGACTACGTCGTCGTCGAGTTTGCAGGCGGCACGATGATGAGCCGCACGGTGGACACGCTCAGCCTGAACGTGGACGCGGGGGACGACCGTGTCACCGGCGAGGCGGAGCCCGGTGCCACCGTGCGTGGACTGACCAGCGATCTGACGCCGCTGGGCTGGCGCGACGTGCAGACGAGCACTACCGCCAGCAGCCCCTACACCCTCGAATTCGGCGCCGTCGCCGACATCATGCCCGGCCGATGGGTTGGCGTCCTCGTGGCCGACGCCGAGGGGGACGACCTCAATCTGTGGGCGCCCTCGGTCTCCGTCGAGGTGAACCAGACCTGGAACGAGGTCTACGGGCGCGGTGCACCCCAGATCGACGTCGAAGGCCAGCCAGTGACACTCACTCTCTACAGCGCCGTCTCGGATACCATCTTTGTTTACTCGAAGGGAATGGCGTGGTCCAGCTGGTATTCCTTCAACGAGAAAGAGGACGGTCTGCCGGACATTGCGCCGGGGGACATCGTCACCGTCGAGGTGGAGGGCTTTGCCTGGCAGGGCGTGGTGCAGGTGCAGACTATGACCGTGCAGCACGATCTGGACGCTGACCAGTTCACCGGTTCGGTCGAGCCGCCCACCGACCGGGTGGAACTTTGGGGCACGCAGTTGGAAGACTTTCAGGTGGGGTCGCTGTATCCCATCGCTGGCTCCTTCGACATCCTCACGACGGCGAGCAGCCCCTTTGTGGCCACACCGGCCGGCTTTGACGTGCGCAACGCTGTGGGCTACGAAGTGGGTCACCGCACGGAGGACGACTACACGGAACGCATCTACCGCGAGGTAGACTATCTCAGGGTCTGGCCGCAGTACAATGGAACCTCGGCTCTGTTCGGCCCGCCCGGCACAGCCTACACGATCACGCTGCGCGACGGCGGCGGCGGCTTCAAAGCCCAACTGACCGGAACGTCCGATGACCCTATCGGGGAAGCCGGATGGAATGGCTTTTGGGAGACGGGGGCAGAGATTGAGACCGGTGACCAGATCCAGGCGCAGTCGGCGGCCGGCTTTAGCCAGACTGTCCACATCCCGGAGATGACACTCCAGTTCGACGAGGCCAACGATAGCGTAAGCGGCAGCGGTCCGGTCAACTCACTGCTGTACGTCTATGTGAACGACCAGGGAGAGGGCTTTGTGCCCACCGGCGATAGCGGCCAGTTTGCCGTGGCCGTGGACCAGTTGCAAGGGTTCTGGGGCGGCGGCGACCTGGTGTGGGGCAACTGGTCCCAGGTCTGCTACATCAATGAGGATGCCAACCACGTCTGCCGGAACTTGCAATGGCCGCAGATCATTGCCAACTATGATATGGAAGGCGGGAGCCAGGTCTGGGGCAACAATGCTATCCCCGGCAACACCATCTACATCACCGTGACGGATGAACTTTCCCAGGTAGTCGCCAGCGGCACCACCTACGCCGGTTCAGGATGGGACGGGCCAACCAGTTACGCTCTGGATTTGGCCGACGGCGCCATCGCTCCCGATAACACAGTGACCGTCAACTGGGGCGACGGGCTGGTGGACTCCACCGTCGTCGTCGCCATCACCGCCAACCCCGACGTGGACACCGACGTCGTCACCGGCACTGCCCCGGCCAACAGCCAACTGCATATCAACGTAGATTGCCAGGATGGCGGCTGCTGGAGCACAGTAGACGACGTCCAGGTGGGTGCCAACGGTGTCTACACCGTCAACTTTTGGACCGAGGGCGACCCGCCCCACGACATCCAATACGGCGATCGCTTCAACATCCACTACAGCGCCGGCCACGGCCACCAGACGCAGTACTCCTTCTGGCTGCCCGCGCCGGAACTGTCCATCAACAAGTGGAACGTGCCCGGCCACGCCCGGCCCGACGGTGTCGTGGTCTACGGCATCAACTACTCCAACGACGGCAACGGCGTGGCAGAGGACACGCTCATCGTGGACACGCTGCCCCCGAACACGGCCTGGGCCGGCGATACCAGCGGCTTTCCGCACGTCGAGGCCGGCGGCGTGATCACCTGGCACCTGGGCGACGTGGAGGCCGGGGATGGGAGCGGCTTTATCGTGACGCTCGACGTCTTCGGTTTGTCCGACGGCGAAACCATTGACCAGAACTGCGCCTTCATCACCACGGCTACACCTGGCGATGACCCGGGCAATAACGACAGTTGCGCCGATCCGGTGGACGTGTGGGACGACGAGGTAGAGATCGGCGTGGACAAGTGGCCCAACCCGGACGACCCGACGCCGGGCCAGGAGTTCATGTACACCATCCGGCCGTGCAACAACCGGGGCGCGGCCGCCGGCCCAGTCTGGCTGACCGACACACTGCCGCTGTCTACGACGTTCGTGGGTTGGAGTTCCCAGTTTGGGGATACTACCTACTGGACCGAGGAGATCACCACCGGCGACCAGTTGGTGCTCTACGCGCCGGGACTGCCGGGCGATGTGTGCGAGGACCTGAACCTCAGACTGTTCCTGGACCCCGACGCGCCGGTCAGCACCACGCTGGAGAACACCGTCGTCGTCGCCGCTGCCGGCGATGTGGACCCGGACAACGACGAGGACGTCAACACCGACGCCCACGTCAGCCCGCCGCGCTACGACATGTATCTGGACAAGAGCATCCATAACTATGTCCCTGTGCCCGGTGGGTGGATCAACTACTTTTTCCGTTACGACAACAACGGCAACGTACCCACCCATATCTGGATCACGGACACCGTGCCCAACGGTCTCAGTTACGAGTCCGTGAATTGGGGCGGTGGTCAGCCGCAAGAGGGTGAACCCTTCCCCGATCCGGCGATCATCGGGAACCAACTGGTGTGGGACCTGGGCGTGGTGTCGGCAGGCGATGCGGCCTGGTTCCACGTGCAGATGAACATTAGCGATACTCTGTCTCCTGGCGACATTCTCACCAACTGCGCCACCGTGGGCATTGACGGCGACGAGGATACGCCGGAGGACAACACCAGTTGCTATCCCGTAACCCTCAACCCGAACGGTCCCAACCTGCGCGTGACCAAGTCCCACGACTGGCACGGCGATGGGCAACTGGGCTACCAGATCAAGTTCGAGAACATCGGCGACGAGATTGTCAGTGATGTCTGGATCACCGACACTCTGCCGGCGGACACCGCCTGGAGTGGCTGGTGGAATATGGAGTCCTTCGATTGGGGTCGTCTCGTCTCCGACACCCAGAGCAGTGACGTGCTGCGGTGGAATTTTGACGAGTTGCGTCCGGGCGAGTATGGTTGGCTGTACTTTGAGGCTGACCTGGACGAGCCCGGTACGCGCTTCCGCTGGTACACCAACACCGTCGAGATCACCACACCACCCGATGACGCCAACCCCGGCGACAACATCTACGAGGACGTAGCCTTCAGCGGCGGCGAGGTGGACTCGGTGCATCTGTGGGTGAACGACTCTTACATCGAACTCAACGTACCTCAGATGCCCGTCACCATCACGACGGCTTACACCCAGGTGGTTTGGTGGTGGACCGAGGATAACCTGCCCGATTCTGTCCTGCCAGGCGACACTATCATCGTCGCGGCCGGCGCGGGCACTCACCCTGTCGTCATCCAGATACCCGACCCCTTCGATGCCACAGCCGATTCGAACACCGACGAGGTCTGGGGCCAGATTGACGCTCTGGACCACGAGTGGATCGAGGTGAACCTGGACGGCGGTCCCACCCTGGACGTGCAGACCGACGACAGCGGCAACTTTAGCGCCATCTTCCCCGACGTGCCGCGCGGTGGCCAGGGCGAGGTGCGTTACTCGACCGAGATTGACTACGCCGGCGTCACCTTCCACCGCCGCTTCCAGAGCCTAGACCTGATGATCACCGCCGACTACTACGACGACTGGGTGAACGGCGACTACGAAGCCGGACACACCGTCTGGATCACCGTCACCGAAAGCGACGGCTTCACGGTCAAGGCTACAGCGGTGCTCACCACAGGACCCGTTCCCGAGTGGGGAGGCCAATCCGGCTTCAACACCCATTGGGAGGACTGGGTCCCCGGCCCAGGCGTGGACATCCAGCCCGGCGACTGGGTCTACGGACTGGTGAACAGCGCTTCCTACACAACTACCGTGCACGTGGGCGACATCAACGGCGAGACAGATGTGGACGCCGACACCGTCTCCGGCACGATCCACGCTTCCTGGCTGGCGCCCGATCTCGTCACTGTGAACTGTGAGATTCACGAAGAGAATGGGCCGAGCATCCAGGTTGACGGCGTTGACCCCGACGGCGGCGGTTTCTTCTGCGACTTTGGCGGCCTGTGGGACATCCGACCTGAGCATAACGTGGCCGTGAACTACACCGAGCCAGACAACGACCGGGTGCAGACCCATCTCTACGTGCCCACGCCCTACTTGCGCATCCAAAAGCAGGCCGACGGCAACCCCGCAGAAGGCGGCAACTTTGCCTTCCGCATCCAGTACTGGAACGACGGCGATGCCGACGCCGAGAACACCGTCATCACCGACACGCTGCTGGGCGGGATGACCTACATCGCCGACACCTCCGGCTTCCCGCACACCGGCAGCGGGAGCGGTCCCATCGTCTGGGATCTGGGCACGCTGCCCGCCAACAGTTCAGGCGAGTTCTACGTCTATGTCCAGGTCACGGCGGTCGAATCCGACACCATCACCAACATCGCCCAGATCGCCACCAGCGACCCCTACGACCAGGGCGAACCGTGGGAGAAGGAGAGCGAGTGGAGCGGGCACGTCCAGGGCAACGACACCCACGTCTACGTCAGCAAGGATGCCTGGACCCACGATCCGGCCCCCGGCTACGACTTTGTCTACACGGTGGATGCATGCAACGGCGGCTACGACCCCACCACCAACAGCGCAGAGGCCACGCTGACCGATACGCTGCCGCTCTCCACTACGCTGGTGAGTTGGTGGGCCGACGAGTCTGGCTGGACAGAAGTGATCAGCGAACCCCACCGGCTGGTTCTCTCACGCCTCACGATAAATGCCCACCGGTGCAGCCGAGTCTATCTGCGCGTGCACCTGGCCGACACCGTCAATCCAGGCGATGAGATCTGCAACACCGCCGTCATCAGCGCCAGCAACGACCTGGAGAGCGACGACAACGAGACAACCTGGTGCCACAATGTGGGCGACCCGCACACCAACCTGAACGTCAGCAAGTGGTGGGGCGGGGGCCAACTGGTGCCCGGCGGGGAGATCCGCTACCACGGTTATTACAGCAACAACGGCAACGTGCCCGTGGACGGCGTGGTCATCACCGAGACGCTGCCTGTCAGCACCACCCTCGTCCAGATGTGGCACTATGATCAGAACTGGAACCTGATCGGCCCGATCACGCCGACGTTCGTGCCTCCTAACCACCTGGTGTGGAACGTCGGGACGGTTGATAACGGCTACTGGGGCCACTTCGAGATCAATCTGCGGGTGGACGACGACGCCATCCCCGGCACCGTACTCACCAACACCGTCGAGATCAGCCGCCTGCCGGACGAGGACAACTACGATGACAACGTTGACACGCTGGTCGAGACGCTCTACGAGCACGGCCCCAACCTGCGCGTGCGCAAGGACGGCGGCTGGCACGACGATGGCCCTGATACGCGCCGTGCCGGGTACAACATCTCCATCGAGAACGTCGGCGACGAGCGGGTGGATCACGTCACTGTCACCGACACCTATCCCATCTCTATGACCCTCGACTGGTTTGACACCGAATGGGGCTCCTTGGAAGGTTGGAACGACAACCCGACCAGCCGCTACTTCACGGCCACGTACTGGTCACTGAATCCGGGTGATACAATGTGGCTCGACTTTGACGCCAGCATCCCCGGCGGTGGCCCGTTGCCCTTTGGCCTGGTCTTTACCAACACGGCCGAGGTGATGCTTGATCCTGCCGACACCAACCCCGACGACAACACCGACGACGCCATCCTGACCACCGGCCCCGACCTGTACGTCGAAAAGACGTTGGTGGCCGGGGACCTCTTGCCCGGCGAGATCATCACCTTCAGCCTGACCTTTGGCAACAAGCGCGAGGGGTGGCAGTGGTGGTGGAACATGCAGGGCGACGCCTGGCTCACCGACACACTGCCGGCCGGGCTTGAGTATATCACATCAACGCAACACTGGTGCGGCTGGACCGATTGGTGTGCCCGTCCCCCTGACCGGGATGACGGCACGCACCTTACCTGGCATCTCTGGCCAATAGGCTCAAGCGAATGGAACGAGATCTATCTGACCGTGCGCATCACCGACACGGCTGAGGGGGACGACGTCTTTACCAACTGGGTCGAGATCACCAGCGACCAGCCCGGCGACGACGTCGAACCCTACTACGACAACAACGAGGACAGTTACGACGTGGACATCGCTCTGCCCCACTTCGAGGTGGGCAAGGTCTACGAGAGCAGCCGCGTGGCCGGCACCGTCGTCACCTACACGCTCACAGTGGCCAACACCGGCAGCGAGCCGGGCACCAACGTCGTGCTCAGCGACACGGTGCCGGCGTACCTGAGCGGCGCCGGTACGGATCTCACCTGGACGTTCACCTCCATCACACCCAACGGTGGGACTGCCAGCGCTGGGTTCAGCGCGACGCTGCCCTGCACGCTCGACACCATCACCAACGACGGGTACCGCGTCGTGGGCAGCGACGAGGGCGTGGACAGCCTGCCGGGTGTTCCGCTTGCTTTCAGCGTCATCGCGCCAACCCTATCCCCGGCCTTGGACCAGAGCGGCACAGTCGTCGTGGTGAACACCACCGTCTACTTTACCGACACCAGCGCGACGGATGGCAGCGGTATCGTGGCCTGGGCCTGGGACTTTGGCGACGGGCAGACGGACAGCGGCCCTACGGCATCGCATGCCTACACCGCCACGGGCGACTATACCGTCACGCTGACCATCACCGGCGGTTGCGGCTATGCGGCGACGCGCACCGTCCTCGATGCGGTTACCGTCATCACCGGTGCCCAGACCACCGTGGACCCGACGACAGGCGGCACGCTGGTCTACACCGACACGCAGGGCAACCCCACGACCGTCGAGGCGCCCGGCGGCGCCGTCAGCGAGACCGTCACGCTGCTCTACACGCCGGTCCCCTCGCCCACTCAGCCCATCTCTCCCAACCTGCGCTTCGCCGGTCACGCCTTTGACCTGGAGGCCTACGAGGGCGGGACTCTCCAACCGGGTTTCGTTTTCTCAAAGCCGGTCACCATCACCATCTACTACAGCGACGACGATGTGGAGGGGATCAGCGAGAGCAGCCTGTATCTCTACTACTGGACGGGTAGCGCCTGGGACGACGCGGCCAACACTTGCACGCCACCCTCGACCTACGACCGCCACCCCGACGAGAACTGGCTGGCAGTGCCTATCTGCCACTTGAGTCAGTACGGCATACTGGGAACGTCTGCACACAACGTCATCTACTTGCCACTCGTCATGCGGAACTAGGACGCGCCCGGTAGCAGAAAAGAGCCCCCGTTCTCCAATGAGAGAACGGGGGCTTGTCGTCTGTTTTGACACATAATGCGTGACAGTGTAAAATACGTCACCAAGGAGAGCCAATCTACCATCCAAGAAGGAGGAGTATCATCTCAATATTCTGGGGCACTTTTAACGTAGCCGCGCTTTCCATAG
>CAYQTW010000110.1:0-9162 GCA_964420485.1 uncultured Anaerolineales bacterium | reverse complement strand
CGAAATGCGTATCCTCTCAATAACGTGGGGCAATGTAGACGAGGTTTCCATACCTTGCAGGGCCAGCGCGATATGGAAATCGCGGCCACGGCACAAGTGCCCCAAAATATCGAGACGATAACAAAACACGCATTAAGACAAAATACTCTGCGTGGCTCTGCACCTTCTCTGTGAATCTCTGTGTCCCATTGTTGCCTCAAATTATCAAGAAGGTGCAGGATTTCTGTCAGATCAGGCCATGGCGCATAGCCACGGCGACAGCCTGAGCGCGATCTCTGACATCTATTTTCTGAAAGACATCGGAAAGTTTGCGTTTGACGGTGGTCTCGCTCCAGTACAAATGCTCGGCAATCTGCCGGTTGGTGGCTCCTTCGGCCACTAACTTGAGCAGGTCAATCTCCTTGCCCGACAGGCCGAATTGATCCATAGCCTGCCTGTGCCCAAGTTCGGCGAATTGCTTCAAAACACCATCCATCAGTTCTGGAGACAACATCCGTTTACCCTGGTGGGTAGTACGCAATGCCTCCAACAAGTCTTCCCGGCTAACGTTCTTTAACAAGTAGCCAAAAGCCCCGGCCCGGAAGGCTTCCAGCAAGAACTGCTCATCGTCATAATTGGTCAGAATAATGACTCTGATATCTGGAAATCGCTCCCTGAGACAACGCAAGAGGCGAAGACCATTCATTCCCGGCATTCGAATGTCCAGCAGCAGAACATCGGGGCGCAGGTTCGCCGTCTGCTCAATGGCCTCCCTGGCATTGGCTGCCCCGCCCACGATTTCTACGTCCCCGGCGTCGGCCAGCATACTGCGCAGGCCACGCCGCACGACGAGATGGTCGTCAACTATCAGCACACGAATAAGATTCATTCTCCCGCTCTCCACTCTCTCGGATTTCTGCCTCGCTGATCGGAATTTCCAGAATGACCTGGCTACCCTTGCCGGGCACGGATTCCACGCGCAGGTTGCCCCCGACGCTGAGAGCCCGTTCGCGCATACCGATGATCCCAATGTGGCGTCCAGGGGGTGTCAGCATCACGCGCGCGATGTCGAACCCCTTGCCATTGTCCTGAATGATGACACGCACCCGCCTGGGAGCAAAGCGCAGCGTCAGGTCTACAGAACTTGCAGCGGCGTACTGGCGAACGTTGTTCAAGGCCTCCTGGACAATACGATAGACCGCTATCCTGGCAATCGGCTGCAACTCGTAAGGAGAGCCATACACGTGTAGAGAGTATCGTATACCGGTTCTTCTTTCCTGCTGGCTGAAGAGTTCGCGCAGGGCGGGTATCAAGCCCATGTGGTCCAGGGTGACCGGCCACAAATCATAGATAGAGGTACGTGTCCTCTCCACCGCCTCGTTCAACAATTGCTTGAGCAATTGCAGTTGCTCGTCGAGATTTTCCGCGCGTCGGTAGAGTTGAGCACAGGTCTCTACCTCGTACAGCGCACTCACAATCCGCGAAACTACCCGGTCGTGGATGTCGGCCGCAATACGGCGGCGCTCATCTTCCTGAATGTTTATGGTCTGGACCAATAATTCCTGGAGCTCTTGCGCCTTGCGCTGTATCTCGGACCTGGCACACACGAGTTCATCGAAAAGCCGTGCATTGTCAATGGCTATGGCTGCCTGGTTGGCAAAGGGGCACAGAACCTCCAGGTCGGCCTGGCTAAAGTAGCCGTCCCGTTTGTTGTGCACGGCTACAGTGCCAATCGTTTCGTGTCGAATTTTGAGAGGAACAATGGCCACTGTGTGCACATTCAAAAGTTCTGCCCGCGCGTGGTCAGCCCGCGGATCGGTCAGCACATTGTTACTTATCAGCGGTTGGCCGGTTCTGACCACCAGGCCATTGAGGGAATCTTGGACCGACATACGCCCGCTGGTAAGACCGGTGAGGCCAGGCCCCTCACGTGCACATACCCGGAACCAGTCTCCCTCCTCTTCCAGCAGCAAAACTACGGCGTCACTGGCGTCGAGCAGGCGGATGGCCTCGTCAATAATGGATGCAAGTATCGCATCCAGGCTTCGTTCCTCAACCAGCGCAGAACTGACCGCATGGAGGCTCATTGCTTCCGAGAGCCGAGACGCCGTTTCTGCTCGTAGACGCGCGTTCTCCACGGCTATAGCCACATGCGAAGCCAACAGGGAAAAGGTAGAGAGTTCAACCGGGGTGAAGGAGCGACGTTGCGTCGAGCATCCGACCAGGCAACCCCACAAACGTTTCTCGTGCTGGACCGCGGCAACAAGAGCCCACACGCACTGTTCCTGAGTAACGAAAGAGATCAGGGGTTTCAACTCATCGGGCGGATGTGATACATCCACAACGCACGGGGTATCGACCATCTGGGCGAGTGTGCTCAGAGCGGTCTTACTCACAGGCACACGAATCTCTCGAGGAGACACTCCGGTTGCGGCCCGCAGGATGAGCAGGAGTGCTTGTTCCAAGTCTTTGTCGTACTCGAACAAGAACAACCTGTCAAGTTGCAAGGTTTGAATAGCCGGAGATTGCAGCAGTTGTAGTAGGATTTTTTGCCATTCCGGTGACGCGCGCGCGTACAATTGTGGCCATTCTTCGTGTGACGACCGAGTTCCAGTTTTCATTTGACTAACCACCCCAGACAATTATATCCGCATGGAGAGAATTCACAAGGCCGACTTGCGCGGGCAGGAGAGGCGGAGTACAATCTATGACCACAACAACGAATTGAGAAAAAAGCGAATGAAGAACAAGAAATTCGTTCCATTCCCAATTCGCTGTAGTGTCTTTCTGGTCACAACGATGAATTTAGAATAAAACGAAGAGGAAGTAAGCAATGGAACGCATGACGCGGCTGGTGGTGGCCTGCCTGATGGGCGGACTGATGGTGGCGACAGTGATGAGCGGACTGCATGAGCCTGCGCGAGCGGTGGAGGTGAAAGTGCCACTGGCTCCTTCGGAGACGGAATTGTTGCGGAATCCAGGATTCGAGAACGCCAGCGGTGGTATCCCAAATCACTGGAACAAGTATGGCGGTACACTGACGCAAGCAGAATCACCCGTGCATGGCGGCTCTTACGCTGCTCAATTTGATAGCAGCAGCACGAGCACCAAGTGGGTGTACCAAGTAATCACTGCGACTGAAGGGATAGCCTACACGTTCTCAGCCTGGGCTTTGAAGAACGACTTCAACATAGAGAAAGTCTACCTGCGTGTCTCCTGGTACGCCTCTGATGATGGCACAGGCAGTGAGATAAGCCACGACGATTCCACCACTCGCCTGCTCAGCGACGAGCCAATGTATCGTTTCCTGACAACAGGCCCAATCACCGCACCTGCAGGAGCACACTCAGGGCGAACACGGATGATGCTTAACCCAGTAGACGCCACAGCCTGCACTGTGTACTTTGACGATGCCAGTTTCCGGCAGGTTGGTGCGCCGGAACCTGTGGCCGACCTCGCCGTCACCAAGACCGGCCCCGCCACCGTCTCCCCCGGCGACATCATCACCTACCACGTCACCCTCGACAACACCGGCACCACCACCGCTACCGGCACGCTCCTCACCGACACCCTCCCCGCCGCCGTGGACTTGGTCACCCAGACCAGCGCCTTTACCTGCACGCACTCCGGGCGCGACCTGGTCTGGCAACTCGGCGACGTGCCCACCGGCACGCAGCACCTCATCACCATCACTGGGCGCGTGACTGGGACCGCATCCGGCGCCTTCACCAACCTGATCACCGCCACGACCACCGCCAGCGAGACGGTGACGGCGAACAACCACGCCGCCTGGCCGACCGGGGTGAAAACCACATCGCCGGTCTACCTGCCCCTGATCCTGCGCAACTATACGCCGCCCCCTTACTGGGTGATCATCGAGGCGGTGCTGTACGATGGCCAGCAGGCCAACGACTATGATGAAGCAGTGCTACTGCTCAACGGTGGCGACGGGAACGTGGACCTGACCGGGTGGGAGTTGTGCAAGTGGTACACCTCGGACTGGCGCTGCGCCGACATGCCGGCGGTGACTATCGCGCCCCACCAGCGGCTCTGGCTGGCCCGCGGCGAGACGAGTTTTGCCGCCTCCTTCGGTTTCGAGCCAGACCACGCGCTCTCCGGCTGGCCGGCCTTTGCCAACGGTGGCGACGAGGTGGTGTTGCGCGACGCCGATGGTTTCGTGCGCGACGCGCTGGTCTACGAGGCCGGAGACAAGACCATAACCGGATGGGACGGCCCGGCGGTGCAGCCCTACGGTGGCTCCAACTTTGCCTCGGAGGGGCAGATACTCTACCGCTTCCCTGACGAGGAGACTGGCCTGCCGCCCAGCGACACCGACACAGCCGCCGACTGGGCGCAGTACACCGGCGATCCCTGGCAGGGCCGGCGCGTCCGCTATCCGGGCTGGGATCTGGAACAGTTCTTCCAACCCGCGCTGGGCGCCAGCGGCACAGTGACCGTGGGCATCGCCCCGGACAATGCGTACCAATTGATGGTGGACACCATCCGCTCGGCGGAAGAGAGCATCGAGGTGGAAGCGTACACACTAAAGCACGCGGGGCTGGTGACGGAACTGGTGCAGCAAGCCCAGCAGGGCATCAGCGTCACCGTGCTGCTGGAGGGTAGCCCCGTTGGCGGCGTGGAGGATCAAGAATTGTGGGCCTGTGAGATGTTGCACGCCACCGGCCACGGCCGGTGCTATTTTATGGTCAAATTCGAGACGCTCGACATCTACCATCGCTATAAGTATATGCACGCCAAGTTTATGGTCGTAGACCGAGAACGGTTATTGGTGGGATCGCAGAACCTGACTCACACCAGCCTCCCCGGTGACGACAAGACCAACGGCACCGGCGGCTCACGCGGCGTCGTGCTGGTGACGGACGCGCCGGAGATGGTCGCGCGGGCGGTGGAGATATTCGAGGCCGACTGCGACCCAGACCACCACGCGGACGTCAGCCTGTGGGGGCCGGACAACGTGCTGGGGTATGGAGCGCCGCCGCCTGGTTTCACGCCCGACACGGGTGGGGATTGGATGACCTACACAGTCCAGTTCCCGCAACCGCTGGTCACGACGGGAACCTGGTTCGAGTTGGTGACGGCACCGGAATCGGCCCTGCGCACCGGCGACGCACTGCTGGGGCTGGTGGCGCGGGCCGGCGCCGGCGACGCGGTCTACGTCGAGCAGTTGTACGAGCACGCCACCTGGGGAGATGGGCCCAACCTGCGGCTAGAGTCCTACGTCGCCGCTGCCCGCCGGGGGGCGACGGTGCGCATCCTGCTCAACGGCGGCGACTTTGGCATCGAGTACTTTTCTCTGACCGACAAAGTCGAGACAGCAGCCTACGTCAACAGCATCGCCGCGGCCGAGGGACTGGACTTGAGCGCCCACCTGGGCGATCCCACCCAATACGGCATCCACAACAAGATGGTGCTGGTGAACCTGGGAGCCGAGGGCCAGTACGTGCACGCGGGCAGCATCAACGGTAGTGAAACCTCCAACAAGATCAACCGGGAGATGGCGCTTCAGGTGCGCTCTGCGGCTCTTTTCGACTATCTGTACGCCATGTTCGATTATGACTGGAATCACGAACCGCCGCTGGGCCACCTGCTGATCAGCGAGGTGATGTACCGCCCCTCCGACAGCCCTCTGACCGGCGAGTGGATCGAAATCTACAACCCCACGGCTGGGAACGTGGCCCTGTCCGGCTGGTACCTGGGCGACATAACCACAGATGTCAGTTCGCTGCCCGACGACTGCGGGGATGGGATGTACCGTTTCCCAACCGGTGCAGTTCTGCCGGCGGGCGGCCTGATCGTCGTGGCGCAGCAGGCCGCCGACGCGGGTTTCACGCCCGACTACGAGTTCCTGATAGACCCCCACCGCGACACCGCCGGTGTGCCAAACTTGGTGCGCGTGGACCCAGGCACTTGTGACGGCCTGGCGCTCACCAACACCGGGGATGAGATCGTGCTGCGGGACAATAGTGGCGCGGCGGTGGACGTGGTGGTGTACGGTGGCGGCGACTTTTCCGGCATCGTACCGCACCCTGGCGAGATCAACGCGGGCCACTCCCTGGAGCGCCGTCCACCCGAACGGGACAGCGACGATTGTAGCCAGGATTTCTTCGACCGCTATCCGCCGACGCCGGGCACGTTGCCGGAGTGATTTGATAGAGGAGATGCTTGCATGCAAAAAGAGAACATTTGCATACGCCAACTGGGACTGGACGACTACGAGGAACTGCTGGCACTGTGGCGGCGGGCGGGGCTGCACTCGCTCAGGCCCCAGGGGCGCGACAGCCGCGCCAGCCTGGCCCGCCAACTCACCAGCGGCGTCCAGACGATCCTGGGGTTGGAGACAGACGGCCAACTGGTGGGCGCGGTCATCGCTACCCACGACAGCCGCAAGGGGTGGATCAACCGGCTGGCCGTGGCTCCCGATCATCGCCGGCGAGGCTACGCGGC
Source organism: uncultured Anaerolineales bacterium (assembly GCA_964420485.1). Taxonomy (GTDB): domain Bacteria; phylum Chloroflexota; class Anaerolineae; order B4-G1; family B4-G1; genus CAYQTW01. The sequence continues at coordinate 2,718 of CAYQTW010000110.1, read as the reverse complement.
CCGGCTGATCGCGGCGGCCGAGGAGGTGCTGCGCGAGCAAGGTATGTGTGTCATCGCCGCCCTCGTCGAAAGCGATAACCCCACGTCACTGGCGCTGTTTCGCAAAGTGGGCTACGTCGAGATCGACTTGCGTATCCACTACCTGACCAAGCGCGACAGCGACGACGTGTGAGACCTTCGCGCAAGCTCCACGTCGGCACCCGAACGCTCGGAAGGCTAGTACATCGGTGCCCTCTGGACAGGTCAAGGTTGAGCAGCTTGCGGGAAGGTGGCGCTACTCGTAACTCTTGTAACCCCGAAACATCTCGCCGACGCTGCGTCCCTCGTGGACGCGCTGAATCACCTCACTCAGCAAGTGGGCAACGGAAAGGATAGTGAGATTGGGCAGTTGCTTCTCCGGTGGGATAGGGATAGAGTTCGTGGTCACGATTTCCTTGAACGCAAAACCCTCCAGCCGCTCGACCGCTGGCGGCGAGAGGATGGCGTGGGCAAAACACAAGTAAACATCGCGGGCACCGTGCTCCCGGACAATGTTGACCGCGTTGATTACCGTGCTGCCAGTATTCACTTCGTCGTCTACGATGATGACGTCGTGGCCCTCTACATCGCCCACCAAAGTGAGCGCCTCCGTACCCTCTGCCACCCGGCGTTTTTCGACCAGTGCCAGGGGCATACCCAGTTCAGCCGCCAGGTTGCGCGCCTTCTTGGCAAAGCCCAAGTCAGCGGCGACGACGACTGCCTGCTCGAGATGCTTATCGCGCAGGTGGTCGGAGAGAATAGGAAAGGCAGTCAGGGTATCGCCTGGGATGCTAAAGAAACCCTGAATTTGGTCGGCGTGCAGGTCGAGCGTGACGTAACGGTCGGCGCCGGCGACACCTATCATATCGGCCACCAGGCGGGCAATGATCGGCACGCGGGGCTGATCCTTCTTGTCGGAGCGGGCGTAGGCCAGGTACGGGATGACCGCCGTGATGCGATCCGGCGAGGCCCGCTTGAGCGCGTCCAAAAAGATCAGCAACTCCATCAGGTTGTGGTTGACTGGTGACGAGGTGGTCTGGATCAAAAAGACATCCTGACCGCGCACACTCTCGTGCAGTCGCACAAAGATATTCTCGTTGGGAAACTGGATCACGTCGCGCCCCGACAGTGGTACGCCTAGATACTGACTGATCTCCTTGGCCAGCGCCAGACAGCCGGTGCCGCTGAATAGTTTGATGGTCCCGTGCATGCTTCCTCCGTTCTCACTCTGGTGTTCCAAACTCGGACTGTAGAATACTCATCACATATTGGTCGTGGTAGGCTCCCTCCTTGAACACCGCCTCACGAGAGGTGCCCTCCCGCCGGAAGCCGGCTTTTTCGTAACAGCGAATGCCCCGCCCGTTGTCCGCGTCCACCCGCAGGAAAATGCGGTGCAGGTTCATCTGACAAAAGGCCAGACTCAACAGTGTGCGAATGGCGTCGGTGCCGTATCCCTGATTCCAGTACGCTTTCTCGCCGATGGCGATGCCCAGTTCAGCGTAACGGTCCTTCCAGTTGATGTTGTTCAGACCAATGTTGCCAATATGCACTCCCTCGGCTGTCTCGATGGCCAGCACCACACTCTCCTGCCGCTCCAAGCGCCCCAGCAGGTTCTCGAACCAGCGCTCCTCCTGCGCCAACGAGAACGACAGGTAGACCGCCAGGTGGCGGCGCACCTCCGGGTCGCCGAACCACTCGACGAAACGCGGCAGGTCATCGCGCTCGATTGGCCGCAGCCGGACTTTTCCTACGATCATGTTTCTCCTCTCAGGTGACAGGTATCGTTCAAAAGCAAAATGCGCGGTCGCACCGGATGCAGTTCGACGATGCTCAACGACGCATTGGCGAAACGAAAGGGCGAAAAACTGGTCGGTAGCCCGATCAGGTGGTTGAGAAAAATGCCCAGCGTGCCTCCATGTGTCACCACGCCGGCCGTCTCATCCGCGTGCCGCGCCACGATGTTGTCGAAAGCAACCACCACCCGCGCCCGAAACAACGCACTCTCCTCCGCGCCGGGTATCTCCAAGTTCTCCGGGTCCTCCGCCCAACACTGCGCCACATCCGGGTACTGCTCCCCAATCTGCTCCCACGTCAGCCCTGTGATGTCGCCGACGCCATGCTCCTTGAGCCTCTCGTCGGGCACCACCGGCACACCCAGCACCTCCCCGATGATGTCCGCCGTCTCCCGCGCTCGAAGCAGCGGGCTGGCGTAGAACATTGTGATTTCCTCACCCCGCAGCCGCTCCGCCAGGCAACGGGCCTGCTCCCGCCCCACCCCGTCCAGCGGCGGGTCGGCATGGCCCTGGATGCGGTGAGCGGCGTTCCAGGTAGAACGGCCATGGCGAACGAGGATGAGACGTGTCATTGTGCTACTCTCCAATGATCAGCATTTCTGCCGTCCGGCGTGTGCTCAACACGTGTGGAAACGCCAATCGCGGAAAGGTTTGGCGTTCGAGAGGCAGAATAGGCATCAGCCAGCGGGGGTAATAACATTCAGGTGGTAAATGAAAAAGTATTCACAGTCGGAATAATACACCCCGTCAGGCAAAAAGTCAAGCGGAATGTTCTGGCGCGCCTCGTGCTGGAGTTGAACAGGCTTTTTCTTCTTTGACGTCCGTGCCGTGTTCGGTTATAATAATGCTCTGACACCTCACGGATGATAATACCTCCAACCAAAATGAAAAAGGAAGAGTATGGCGA
>CAYQTW010000109.1:0-9181 GCA_964420485.1 uncultured Anaerolineales bacterium | reverse complement strand
GGCACAAGGTACAGTCTGGCTTGATTGTCTTGTGTAGTGGTTTCTGTCAGTGAAAAAGGCCGCCAACCACCGGTTGCAGCCGACTTGGCTAATCGGCGCGCTTTCGAGTTTTCTCACCCGCATTTCGGTTTTTCGCTTGGCGGGTGTACTCACGCCGAACCCGCCAAGCGGCTGAACCGCAACATTGGTGCGCCAAGCGAAGCTTGGCGTTTCTTAAGGGGTGCAAGTCCCCAATGGGTAAGGGCTAACCACCCACCCGTTTGGATTTGTCATCCAAAAAGTTCTCCTCAATATCAAAGCGCAGGCCATACTCATCCAAAGTGCTTACGTCGGTGGTCTCGTCGCTGACTACGTACCAGGAATCAATCTCCTGGTCTTCTTCTTCGGGGACAGGAGTCGCTAGTGCTAAATGAACTTTTTCGCCCAGAACACGATCGCTGTGATAGAAGTGGGCGTGGCCTTTGGGTGGACGCAACTGGCTCATCCGGACTCCTTGGTGCTTCTCCAAGTAGACTAGAGTGCTGGCTTTGGCCCGAAGGCGGTAGTGCCATCCAACTTGGCGTGCAAACTGCATCAATTGACGATACAGAAAGCCACGGTCGGCCAAGAGGACGACGATCAGTCCCTCGGGCAAGGCTTTCAGCGTTTGTTCGAGCACTACCTTGTAATCCTCATAGCCACGGATAGGGCACACCCTCTGTAGGCTAGCGTGGTTCGGATGAGGACGTAGCCATTTATGCCATCCAGGGGCATTATTGGCAAGTCGATGAAATCTTGAATTTGTCGGCCAACCAGCAACGCGCCTGTCTTCAAATCCCCCAATCTGAAATCTCCACAGGGCAGCCACCCGACCCCCGGCTCTGAACTCCCAACATCGCAAATGGGGCGGCATTTTCATGCCGCCCCATCCGTTTCTTCTCTCAACTCTTACCGCCCTAGCACCTCCTCGACGGCCAGTTTGTGGCGCGACCGTTGCGCCCGCCGGTCAGGCGTAGTCAATTCAAGCGCATCCTTGGGACACCACTTGACGCACTGCGGGCCGTCCTCCTCGTCTTCGCACTGGTCGCAGATCTCGGCCAGTTTGCTCTCCGGGTTGATCGAGATAGCGCCAAAGTCGCAGGCCTCGACACACCAGGCACAGCCATCGCAGCGATTGGCGTCTATACGGATGACACCGGTGATCGGGTCCTGAGATAGCGCGTCGCGCGGACAGGCGATGACGCAGGGCGCGTCCTCACACGTGCGGCACGTCACCGCAGTCATCAGAATCTTGTGCGCGCGCACTGTGCGGATGCGGCTGCGAAAAGTATTGAACACGCCAGTCTTGGTGTATGAGCACACGTACTCGCATATCTGGCAACCCACACACTTGCTGGGATCACACGTAACGTATTGGTATTTGGAAGTTGACGTAGGCATATCTCTCTCCTATACCCCGATTTCCTCGGCGACGTCGTCCATCCCCAACGCGATCAGTTTATCCTTGGGGATCAACCCGTCCTTGGTCCAACCTTTGGCCTCGTAGTAAATATCCTTCAGGTACTTTAATTCCTCCGGCGTGACCACGTACCCGGCGGAAGGGCCTATTTCCATCGGTTCGTATTGCCACCGGTAGGGCAGATGGTCGTCCTCGCGCGTCCAGCCCTCGCGGATGTTGAACGCCTTTTTGATCGTATGGGCCCGCTCGCCGATCATGTCCACGGCGTCATAGTCAAAGTCCCAACCGGTCGTGGCATTGATCAGATTGGCGATGGCCGGCCACGCACCGGCCCGGTCAGCCTTGCCGGTGAAGCAGCGCCGAATGAACTTGCACAACGGCAGCGTGTCGTACACCGCGGCGTACTCCTCGGTGCTCTTGGCCAATTCGCCCCGCGTCTCGTCAACGCTGAAGCGGTCCACCTGCCCCTTGATGTCGGGGTCGTAGGCCGCTGTGCGGTTGTGGCAAGCGCCGCGCGTGCCCGCCGCCAGCCCCAGGGCAAAGGTCTTGAGGGCGCGCGCGTCGTAGCCGGGACATTCAAGCCCCTTGATGTTCATGGCCCATTTGTGGGTCTCGGTACCACGTTCCTCGTCAACCTGGGCGCTGGCGCGTTTGGTGCCTTCGGCCAACAGATTGCCCATGTACCCCTCGCGGTGGGCTATCATCTCGGTCAGCGTCACCACTGCCTCGCCGTTGCCAAAGTTGGCCTCGAAGCCTTCAGGGTACTTCTCGCACTTGAAATCCTCCTCGGTGAAGACACCGCGCTCGTAACACTCCATGGCCCAACTGATGGTGACACCTGAACTCATCGTGTCCAGGCCAAACTCGTTGCAATTGGTGATGGCCTGGATAACCGCTGGGAAACTGTTCACGCCGCAGTTCGACGACAGCGCGTAGAGCGACTCGTATTCGACGTGCCCCATAGCGCCGGCGTAGGGGCCTTCCTTGACCTGCCCCACCTGCTCGCAGGCGATGGGGCATTGAGCGCAGGCAATCGTCTTGGCCTTGTAGTGCTCGTGCAGATACTCGCCGCTTACCAGTTCGGCATCCTCGAAGGTGCCCTGCTGATAGTTGCGGGTGGGCAGGAGACCCAGCCTATTCATGTTGAGCACGTTCGACGACGTTCCCAAGATGCGATACTTTTGCGTGTGCGGGCCTTGAGCCGCCTGGAGGATGTCGTAAGACAACTTGAGCAGCGTTTCTGGATCGGCCACGCTGACGCCGTGCGTGCCGCGAATGGAAAGGGCCTTGAGTTTCTTGGAGCCCCATACCGCGCCGTGGCCGGTACGGCCCGCTTTTCGTCCATCATTGCTCACGTTGGCGATACGCACCAGGTTCTCGCCGGCCGGCCCAATCGCGGCTGAACGCACCTGGTCGTCTCCCAACTCTTCGCGGATCGCCTCCTCGGTTTCCGTGGTGCCCAGGCCCAGTAGATGAGAGGCGTCGCGGAACTCGATCCGGTCGTCGTCAATAAAGACGTTGACCCAATCCTCACTGGCTCCGTGGACGACGATACCGTCCCACCCGGAGCGCTTGAAAGCCACCGCCGTCCAACTCCCCGACAGACTGTCGCCGATGAACCCGGTCAACGGTGACTTGGACGCCATGCCGTATTTTCCTCCCACCGGTACCGGCGTCCCGGCGAATATGCCGTTGGCCATACAGATCGGGTTGCCGGGAGAAAGCGGGTCACAGCCCACCTCGATGTTCTCCCAGCACAGCCGGCTGGCCATAGACACACCGCCGATGTAGGTCTTGTACCACGCTTCTGGCTTGGTCTCGACCCTGGTCTTGCGCGTGGTCAGATCAATGTGCAGAATCTTTCCACTGTAGCCATACATAGTTTTAACCTCCTGCTGATATGGACATCAATATGATACGATCACCATCGCTGGGGCTGTCCCCCATCTGATTGGCTTGAATCATTTGCCTGGCGTTCAGATTAAAGATATTGGGCGATTGCAATGTCTCGCCGTCAGGCTGGATCACGTTGCCGATCATTTTCGGATATCTGGCGCCCAGCGTACGCACAATGTCACGAAACGTCGTGCCCTCCTCCAGGTCTAACATTATCTCTCTAACTCCGGCCGCGAGTCTGCCAAGTCCCAGGAACTCGATGTGGATGCGCATCCTACCCCCCGAAGAAAACCGCAGCCCCGCTCTGCAACAACCCCAAAAGCAGCGTCGGGCAGAGCCCCAGCGCGAACAACCCTATTATAGCCAATCCTAACGCAACCGCAAGTGTGTTTGTCGCCGGAAACGCGCCGGCCTCCCTGGGCGGTGCAATGTACATGGCGCGGATGACTTTCCAGTAGCAGGCCAGCGAGATGACGCTGTTGACCATGCCCAGAACGGCCAGCCCTAGCAGTCCCTCGCCAATCGCAGCGTACGATAGATACAACCTGCCGCTGAACCCGGCCAGGGGGGGAACACCGCCCAGCGAGAGTAAACACAGCAATAGCGCCAATGCCAGCAGCGGCGCGCGCTGGCTCAACCCATCATATTCTTCGATGTCGCCGCAGCCGTCCTGCCCGGAGACGGCGATGACGACGGCAAAGGCCCCCACGTTAGCCAGCGCGTAGGCCGCCAGGTGGAGCAGCATCGCCGTCACCCCGGCCTCCGACGCGGCCACGACGCCGGTGAGAGCGTAGCCAGTCTGGGCGATGCTGGAGTAGGCCAGTAGTCGCTTGATGTTCGTCTGCCACAGCGCCACCAGATTGCCCGCCGTCATCGTCAGCACTGCCAACGCCATTAGTAACACCCGCCAGTCCACCGTCAGGCTCTCCAGACCCTCCGGCAGCGCGGTCAGCGATACACGCACCAAAAGCGAACCCTGCCAGCGCCGGCCCCACCGAGAGAAAGGCGGCGACGGGGATCGGCGCACCCTCGTAGGCGTCGGGGGCCCACTGGTGAAAGGGCGCCGCCGCTACCAAGCAGGCCAGACCGACCAGTAGCATGATCAGCGCCGGGAGAACGACAGGCCGCAGCACGCTCTCCGACTCTGCCAGCGCCACCGCAATCGCGCCCAGGTCGGTCGAGCCGGTCGCCCCGTAGAGCCACGACATGCCGTAGAGCATTACCGCCGCCAGCGCCGCGCTGTAGACAAAATACTTGATCGCCGCTTCGGTCGAGCGCCGGTCATCCCGCAGGTAGATGGTCAGGATGCAGGCAACGAGGCTGAGGCACGCGCAGGATAGCAAGATCACGATCAGGTTGGCCGCCGCACCCAACAGGCAGATGACCAGGGCGGAGAAGAGCAACAGCGCGTAGGGGCGCGGAAACCGCGCCCCTACATCCTCGTGGAAGCTGTGTGACCGCAGGTAGGCATCGGACAGGAGGACGACCAGCCCAATAGTCACCAGCGCAAACATTTTAATGACCAGCGCGAAATTGTCGCAGGAGAGCACGTGCAGCACGCGCGCGTGGCAACCCCACAGGCTGATGGTGGCGATCAGTGCCCCACTCAGCCCCGCCAGCGCGACGTGATGCGCTCGCCATTTCCCCTCCCGGCGCGGACGGAGCGCGTCCAGACCCAGGATGAGCAGGCTGGCCAGCAGGAGCACCAGTTCCGGCGACAAAAGCCAGAGTGTTTGTCCCAATGTGAGTGCCGGTTGTCCGTAAGTCAATATGCTCCCTCTCCTCTCAGAGCCTTTATTGCGTTCCAATTCCCTGACCGCGCATTTTTCCCGACACGGCCAATTACACCCAGGGCATTTCTCACCTGGACACGCACCGCCAGGTGAGCCGCGCCAGCGCCACCCCGGTGTGCTCATAGTACTCTGTCCGCAAGTTGTGCGTGCCCTCGCTCAACCGCACCGTCGCGCTGCGATAGCCGCGCATCGGGCGCCAGGCGTCAACCAGCAGATTGCCGTCCAGCCACAGCCGCACGCCGTCGTCGCTGTAGGTCGTAAATCGGTAGACGCCAGCGCGGAAATACAGCGACTGCGTCCAGCGGGCGGAGAAATGGTCGTTCGGCACGCTGTCTGCGGGCGAACCCCAGCCCCAGTTGTGGTCCAAAGCCGTCTCGATGCGTGTCAGCACTGGCTCGCCGCTCAAGTCAGCGTTGGCAAAGTAGGCCGCTACCCAGGGGTCGTCGGCCTCTGTCTCTGGCGCATCCGCCGCTGGGAGAGGGGAATCACCGGCGGTGCTGGGCTCCCACCACAACCGCACGCGGGCGTACCCGGTGTGCTCATAGTATTCCAGCCGAATGGTGTGTGACCCTTGCAGGTAGATGCCGTCCACGTAGTGGAGTTCATTCTCCATATCCTCCCACTTGTCAATGACGAGGCCCTGGTCAATCCATAGCCGCACGCCATCGTCGGCCTGCACCGAGAAGCGGTAATAGCCGGGAGCCAAGTTCACCGTGCGCGTCCAGCGGGCGGAAAAGTCGTCGTCGGGCATCCAGTCCACCGGCGGCCCCACGCCCCAATCAAAGTTGACTTCGGCATCGTCCCGCTCCAGCGCCGGCCCGCCGACCAGGTGGCGGTTATCGAAATACTCGCCGTGCCAGTCCCCGAAAGACTCTTGCGACTGCCACCAGACGTGGGCGCTGGCCTCGCCCCCGTGCTCGTAATACTCGACGGTGATGGTGTGCTGACCAGCCGCCAGGTACACATCGCCGGTGTGAGTATTGGGCAGTTTTTGGTCATTCCATGCATCCACCACCAGCCCGCTATCCACCCACACGCGCACGCCGTCGTCGGTGCTGGTGAAAAAGCGGTAGTCGCCAGCGTCAAAGCCCAGCGTGCGCGTCCAGCGCACCGAAAAGTAGTCGGTGGGGAGGGCCGAGTCGGGACTGCCGCTGGACCAGTCAAAGTCAATCGCGCCGTCGTTGCGCACCAGCGCCGGCGAGCCTTCCAGTTCGCGGTTGTCAAAGTACTCGCCGCGCCAGGCCGCGCCGCCCACCACCCGGCTCCAACTGACGCTGATGGTGGCATCGCCGGTGTGCTCGTAATATTCGACTCGCACCCGGTACGTGCCGGCCGGCACGTACCGGTCCACAAAGAGCGGCTCGGCCTGGCGGTCGCGCCACTCATCCACCACCAATTGATCGCCCACCCACACGCGCACGCCGTCGTCGGAGAGGATTTCAAAGCGGTAGGTGCCCCCGGCAAACCACTCATCGCACACCCAACGGACGGAAAAATTATCGGACGGGAGGTCCGAGGCTGGGCTACCGCCGCCCCAACCAAAGTTGATGGTCTCGTCGTAGCGGCTCATGGCGGGGTCCCCGCTGAGATTGGGGTTGGAAAAGTAGTCGCCCCACCAGCCTCCCGGCGAGGCGGCCGTGACGGGCCTGTTGCTCAGGAACGGGCCAATCAGCGTGAGCGCGAGAAGCGAGACCGTGAAGAGAAAAGGATTACGCTTTTGCACTGTCATTGTCACACCTCCTGTTGGAATTGAAACATCTCAAACCTGCCTATCCGCAGTTCTCCGCCACCGCCACCACACGCCCACCGGGTAGCCGACCATCTTGGCGACGTCGCCCGTGACGCGGATGACCGGCGCCCACAGCGCGGCCTGGAATTTCTGCGCCGGGGTCAGGTCGCCCCACATCCGCGCCAGCCGCCGCCAGCCCGTCCAGAACATTCCCGGTATGCCGGCCAGGTAGAGCGCCCACCACCACGGGCTGCCCAGCGCCCCGGCGATGGCGATGAGCGGCACGGCGACCATGTAGGTCAAGTAGCGGATGGCGTGACGCTTGCGCCACAGGGCCGCCTTGCCGTCGCCCCGCGCGTAGCGGTAGTATTGCACGAAAAAGGCCCGCAGGTTGGGGCGCGGGCGAAAGTGAACCAGCGCCTCGGGCACAAAGACAAACGGCCCGTACAGGTCACGCAGTCGGAAATCCAGGATCAGGTCCTCGCAATAGTCGAGCCATTCAGGGTAGCCTCCCGCCGCGGCCCAGGCGCTCTTGCGAAAGGCGACCGAGCGACTGGAAGGGAGAAACCGTGCTGGGTTAATCTCCCGCAACTCGGGGAGCACGGTCGCGCCCATCGCTGCCTCAAAGACGGTGCGCGGATCGGGGCGGAAAAATCCGGCCACGGTCTGTGTCCCGGTATCCTCGAACGGCGCGACGAGTTTCTCCAACCACTGCGGGCTCAAGCGCACGCCCGCGTCGGTGACAGCGATGACCTCGCCTGTGGCGGCCTCAATCGCCGCGTTGCGCCCCTGCGAGATATTGGCCCCTGGCCGCCGGACGAGACGCAACGGCAAGCGGCTTTCGGCCTCTAGCAGCGACAGCGTGCCGTCGGTCGAGCCGCCGTCGCATACGACCACCTCGTCCGGGGGTCGGGTTTGAGCGGCCAGACTGTCCAGTAGCCGGGGCAGGCTTCCCGCCTCATTCAGCACCGTGGAGACAACTGAAACGCGCATCAACCTTGATTATATACGACCATGCGCCTATTGCCAAGCCCAGGCTGACTCGCCATCACTTTGACGTACTGCACGGCGGTTGAAACCGCGTGTAACACTTGCCCAGTCGCCCTGCGGCGACTGGGACAATCGGCGCAGGGCGACTTGGCAGATTGTTGCCACTAATTCATTCGCTGGGCAGCGGATCTTGACTTGCCTTTCTGGGCCGACAGTGTTAGACTATCAGGCGACTTTTGTGAGGAGGCGACGATGGCAATACAGGCGTTGTATCGAAAATGGCGACCTCAAACGTTCGACCAAGTGGTAGGACAGGAACACATTGTCCGCACGCTGCGCAATGCGCTCACGTCGGGGCGCATCCACCACGCTTATCTATTCACCGGGCCACGGGGGACGGGGAAGACAACGTGTGCCCGCCTGCTGGCCAAAGCAGTCAACTGCCTGGCTCCGGAGGATCAGCGCCCGTGTAACGAGTGCGCTATCTGCCAGGCGGTCAACGAGAGGCGGCTGCTCGACCTGATTGAGATTGACGCTGCCTCCAACACCGGCGTGGACGATGTGCGGGAACTGCGGGAACGGGTTGGCTTCCGGCCCAACGAGGCGCGTTACAAGGTGTATGTAATTGATGAGGTCCACATGCTCTCCAACGCCGCTTTCAACGCGCTGCTCAAGACGCTGGAAGAACCTCCGCCTCACGCCATCTTTGTGTTGGCGACTACCGAACCGCAAAAAATTCCCGCCACAGTACTCTCGCGCTGCCAACGCCACGATTTCCGCCTCATTCCCGTCAACGAGATCGTCGCTTGCCTGGAGCGGATAACCGGGCAGGAGCACATCCGGGCCGACCGGGAGGCGCTGACGCTCATTGCCCACCAGGCGACCGGCAGTATGCGCGACGCCATCAGCCTGCTCGACCAATTGGCTTCTTACGACGAAGAGGGCATCACCGTCGCGGAGGTACACGCCGCGCTGGGGACGGGGTCCAGCGAGACGGTCATCCGGGTGGCCGACGCACTGAGCACGAGCGACGTAGCGCAGGGGTTGGGCGCCATCAACCTGGCCGTGGACGAGGGCGCTGATCCCCGGCAGTTCGCCCGCCAGATGGTGGAGCATTTACGGGCGCTGCTCCTCTTGCGATTAAAGTCCGGCATCGTCCCGGCCCACGTCTCGCAAGACCTGCGCCCCCAGTTGGAGAAACAGGCCGCTACTTTTTCGCCCCGCGCCTTGGTGCAGGCGGTGCGGCTCTTTACCCAGGCGGCTACTGAAGCCAAGGGGGGCTGGCAGCCCCAGTTGCCGCTAGAGATGGCTTTTATCGAGGCCACGCTCCCACCT